>NZ_CAKRAS010000024.1 GCF_934295145.1 uncultured Eubacterium sp.
GCCAGTATCGAACAATATCAGCCATATAACGAGCAGGAAGAAATGGATAAACCGCTTATTCTGGAGTGGATAAAAAATAACGACAACGCATTTTTGCGTGAAAATACCGTGGCACATATGACGACATCTGCCTGGGTGGTAAATAAAGACAGAAGTAGAGTACTGATGGTATATCACAATATTTATGATTCCTGGTCCTGGTTAGGCGGTCATGCGGATGGCGAGACAGATCTGCTATCTGTGGCGGTTCGGGAAGTGAAAGAAGAAGCTAGTATTTCCAACGTGACTCCGGTGTCGGAGGATATTTTTTCGTTGGAATCGCTTACGGTAGATGGACATTGGAAAAATGGGAAATATGTTTCCAGTCACCTGCATTTTAACGTGACATATTTATTGGAAGCAGATTCAGAAGAAGCCGTTTCGATAAAGGCAGATGAGAATAGTGGCGTGGCATGGTTTACGCCAGAAGAGGCATTGGCAAAATCAACGGAACCGTGGTTTGTAAAACATGTATATAAGAAGCTGATAGAGAAAGAAAAAAATAAAAGTAGAAAAGAGGACAGAGTATGAACGAATTATATGAACTGATTGAGCAGAAAATAAAAGCATCCGGCTATCCGAGAGCAATTTCCGGTGAGGCAGTATACAACGATATTTGTGATCAGATTGATGGAAAAGAGAATGGTGTGTATCTTCTGTTATCAAAATTTGAGGAAGATATAGTGTTTGAGTATCACATTACCATTCGGGATGAGGATTTCAATCTGGGAATCTTAACGATGCGTACACCGGAAGGCGTATTTGAAGCAGATTTTGACGCATAAAATGATGATGCAAACATTGGATTGCGAATGCCCGCTTTATTAAAGAAAAATAACTTAAATGAGAAGTTTTGAGAACATTGGAGGAACTATGGATATCAAAAAACAAATTCATGCATTATCTGAGGAGATGATTACAAATTTAGGTAGACTGGTAGCGATTGATTCCAAGCTAGGAACACCTACAGAGAGCAAGCCGTTTGGGGAAGGTCCTGCAAAAGCACTGAGCGAAGGACTGAAAATTGCAGAAGAACTCGGTTTTCATACCGTAAATCTGGACAACTATTGTGGTTATGCGGAAATGGGCGAGGGCAATGAAATCGTAGGAATTGCAGGACATTTGGACATCGTGCCAGTTGGTGGAGACTGGAGTTATGATCCTTTTGTGCTGACTCGCAAAGGGGATTATGTATATGGACGTGGAACGACAGATGACAAAGGTCCGGTAATCGAGGCTCTTTATGCGATGAAGCTGCTTCGTGATTCTGGCGTGAAGCTGAATAAACGGGTACGTTTGATCATGGGATGCAATGAGGAAACTGGTTCGAAATGTATGGAGCATTATAATGAGGTCGCTGAGGAGTTATCCTGTGGATTTACACCAGATGCAAATTTTCCGTGCATTCATGGCGAAAAAGGGCATATGTCTATGATGGCATATTCCAAACATACTAGAATTATTTCTATGAATGGCGGTTTTGTATCCAATGCGGTGTGTGACAGTTGTACGACTGTGATCCCGGCAGAAGCCGGATTAAAAGAAAAATTGGAAGCGTCTCTTGCAGACACAAAACTTCAGGAGTACAAAGTAACCGAAGAAAATGGTCAGATCGAGATTTATGCAAAAGGTGTTCCGGCGCATGCGAGCACACCGGCACTTGGTATCAATGCAGCTGGCGTGACATTTGAATGTCTGGAAAAAGCAGGTTTTGAGGATGATTTTGTAAAATTCTATAACACACACCTTGGAACTTCCTGCGACGGAGCCGGAGTTGGTCTGAAATGTGAGGATGCTTACGGCAATCTGACATTCTGTAACGGAATTGTAAAAACTGAGGATGGTGTGATTTCCTGTACGATTGACATTCGTGTGCCGGTTACTTTAAAAGAATCAGATGTTCGAAAAATGTGCGAGGGCAAGTTGGAAGATGAAAACGGTCGGATCGAGATAGAAGAAATTGGTGATCCGTTGTTTTTCCCACGGGAGTCTCCTCTGGTCAAAGCACTATATAAAGCGTATGTGGACGTGACTGGGGATACCGAGTATGAACCGATGGTAATCGGCGGTGGAACATATGCAAAATCTTTGAAAAATATTATTGCGTTCGGTCCGGAAAAACTGGGCATGGATTATCATATTCATAGCGCAGATGAATTTATTCTGGTATCAGAAATGGAAGAAGCGGTTCTGATTTATATGGAAGCAATCAAGAATCTGCTGGCGATTTAGGGGAAAATAGAATCTAAAATTATAAAAGAGATTGCAAAGTTTGACCAATGTACTCAAATTAAATTTTGCAGTCTCTTTTTAGATGCTGTATAATAGCTTCATATGATGAAAAGTAGGAAATATCACAACAGGAAAAAGGCGAACTCCTGAAAACGAAATAGTAGAAGAAAAAATTGACAGCAAAGGAGAAAAAATAAATGGATGATTTCTTATATATTTTAAAACTGCAGTTAGAGGGCCGTTTAAGTGATGAGGAGATTATCGACCAGATGCATATTTACGAGGATTACATTCAGGAGCAAGTGGCTGGAGGAAAGACCATGGAGCAGGTAATGCGCAAACTCGGTGATCCGGCAAAAGTTGCAGATATGATTGTAGAGCATTATGAAAAACTGGAAAAACAGCAGCAGCGTGAAGTTATTGGAAATATGACTGCGGAGGAAATCAACGCAAACGTGCAGAATCCGGAGCATGGATTTCATGCAGAATTTATTGAAAACGAAGGATGGGATGTGCGTCTTGGGAAACTGAAACTGAACACATGGTACGGGACATTGATCATTTTAGGGGCAGTTCTTGGAATTTCTATACTGATTTCTGAAATTATGCATTGATCAACAGGAATTAATAGTTTAGAAAAAGGGTAAGATGTAATCTGTAATGAAATCGCGGGATTGACCATATGAAAACCGCATTTTAAGTAAGAACTATGATTGTTAAATGCGTAACAAATAAAAATGAAAGAAAAATAAAACGACCAATGGGGAACATCGGTCGTTTTAAGGGGAGTATAAATAATTAATAAGGGGTATAATTGAAAAGAATATTGAAGGGAAGATTCTTTTCAATTTGAATTATATAGCATTTGTCGAGAAATTGCAAATAATTTAACAAACTTTTTTTGCGAAATTCACTTAAATTTCGGGCAAATTTTTCCATGCATAGAATTTGAAAAAGTCAACATACTATACCTGTAAAAACGAAACAGGAGGAATCATAAAATGGCTAAAAATTATACGTCTGAAAATGATTACAAAAATGCTGATTACACAAATGGATATGCAAAAAATGCGACAAATAAGGGACAGAACAAGTCTCAGAACAAATCTCAGAACAAGAACAGTAGCAATTCTGAGAACTGCGGTAAAAACGCTTCTAATGCGGATAAAAACTGCCGTTAGTGTGAGACAAGATACAAACTGTCGGTGAATGCATATGTTATTATAGCCGAAGGCGGTAAGTGAGCAGAAAAAGGGGTGGACTGCGTGGCGGTCTGCTCCTTTTTTAAGGTTAAAATGAAAATATAGCTAGGCATAAAATGAAGAAGATTGAGGAAAAGATATGGGATTGTGTCTGATCAGCACGAAGGAGATTTGGGAATACCGGCGCAAGTGGAATGCCATGGTGATCGATTTGCGGGATTCCAAAGATTACCGGCAGTGGCATATTCCCGGTGCACGCAATGTGCCTGTGGAGGAACTAGAAGCATTTATGGAACAGATGCCCAAAAACAGACTGTTGATTTTTTACTGTCAGTATGGCAACACAAGTATTCAGGAAGGCTGCAGATATGTGAAACGAGGGTATCGCATCTGTTCGGTTGCAGGCGGAATTGAAGCGTATTCTCAGCAGAATCATGATTGACAGTATAAATAAGAAACGATTATAATGATTACAAATAACGAAAGATAGCAGGAGAGAAAAGATGGAGTTACAGCAATTTATTTCTCCCTGTCATTTTGGTATGGAGGCAATTTTAAAACGGGAAATTTATGATCTCGGATATGACATTGTCAAAGTAGAAGATGGCAGGGTTACATACGAAGGTGATATGGAGACAATCTGTCGGGCAAATATTCATTTACGGACAACGGAGCGTGTGCTTTTGAAAGTCGGAGAGTTTCATGCGGAGACATTTGATGAATTATTTGAGGCAGTAAAGGCAATTCCGTGGGAGAATTATCTGCCGGTGGATGCAAAATTCTGGGTGACAAAGGCATCTTCCGTAAAAAGTAAGCTGTTCAGTCCATCTGATATTCAGTCTATAGTAAAAAAAGCGATTGTTGAGCGGATGAAGCTACATTACGGTGTGAGCTGGTTTGAAGAGACGGGTTCTTCTTATCCGCTGCGTGTATTTTTGAATAAAGATGAGGTGACTATTGGCATCGATTCTTCCGGAGAATCGCTGCACAAACGTGGTTATCGTGTACTGAGCAGCAAAGCACCGATCACGGAGACACTGGCAGCAGCCATGATTATGCTGACACCGTGGAAGGCAGACCGCATTCTGGTGGATCCGTTTTGCGGAAGTGGAACCATTCCGATCGAGGCCGCTATGATCGCAGCCAATATCGCACCGGGAATGTCACGTACATTTTTGGCACAGACATGGAACAATCTGATCCCGATACAGCTTTGGAACGACAGTTTTGAGGAGGCGAAGGAACTGGTAAATACAGATATAGAGACAAATATTCAGGGTTACGATATCGATGGAGAGATCATCCGGGCTGCCAGAGACAATGCGAAACGTGCAGGTGTGGATCATCTCATTCATTTTCAGCAACGTCCGGTAAGCGAACTGAAAAATCCGAAAAAATATGGATTCGTCATTACTAACCCGCCTTACGGCGAGCGTCTGGAAGAAAAAGCGGCATTGCCGAAGCTGTATCATGAGATTGGCGAGGCATTTGCGGGACTGGACAGCTGGTCTGAGTATCTGATTACTTCTTATGAAGATACAGAGCGCTGTATTGGTAAAAAAGCGGACAAGAAGCGCAAAATCTACAATGGTATGCTGCGGACCAATTTGTATCAGTATATTGGACCGAAGCCGCCGAAAAGAAAACGGACGGAAGCGTAGAAAAATAATTGTTTTTGCGTGTGGAAAAATGTAAGAGTGTGGCAGGATACAGAAATTACGACAGAAAAGAAGGACAGGCAGAATGAAACAGAGAATTATATTTGCAACAGGAAATAAAAATAAAATGCGGGAGATCCACGAAATTCTGGGAGATTTGGGATGGGAGATCCTTTCTATGAAAGAAGCCGGAATCGATGTGGATATCGTGGAGGATGGCACTACTTTTGAGGAAAATGCACTGATTAAGGCCAAAGCTGTGGCTGTGCAGTGCAATGACATTGTGCTGGCAGATGATTCCGGACTGGAAATTGATTATCTGAACAAAGAACCGGGTATCTATTCTGCGCGTTATGCGGGCGAAGATACTTCCTATGAGATAAAAAACCAGATGCTGCTGGATCGTCTGCAGGGTGTACCGAAGGAAAAACGTACTGCGCGGTTTGTATGTGCCATTGCAGCAGTTGTGCCGGGCCATGAGCCAATCGTAGTGCGCGGAACCATTGAAGGTTATATCGGTGACAAGCCGGCGGGAGAGAACGGTTTTGGCTATGATCCGATTTTCTATGTACCGGATCTGAATTGTTCTACCGCGGAATTATCTCCGGAGGATAAAAACGCAAGAAGTCATCGTGGAAATGCACTGCGGGCGATGCGCGAGAAGTTGAAACAATATATCCAATAAGAAGTATTTCTGTTTTTATGAAAGAAATTAGATTTATCAAAAATTGTAGAATGGAGCATATATGAAAGTTTTGATCGTGAGTGATACACATGGAAGACATATGGGAATTGAGGAAGCTATTGAACGGGAATATCCGTTTCAGAAGCTGATTCACCTGGGAGATGCGGAAGGATATGAAGATTATATTGCAGATCTGGCAGAATGTCCGATCGAGATTGTTGCAGGAAATAATGATTTCTTCTCGGATCTTCCGAATGAAAAAATCGTGTTTATCGATGATTTCCGTGCGCTGATCACTCATGGTCATATGTATGGTGTTTCCATGGGGTATCAGCGGATTCGGGAAGAAGGGGTTGTCCGGGGCGTGGATGCCGTTATGTTTGGACATACCCATCGGCCGCTCCTGGAAGAAGACGATGATATTATATTATTAAATCCAGGCAGTTTGTCTTATCCCCGGCAGAAAGGACGTCAGCGTTCTTACATTGTGATGGAAAAAGAAAAGGGCAAAAAGCCGATATTTGAGATTCGTTACTTGGATGAATAAGGATTTAGATGCATAGTCTTTTTTGGAAAAAAAGTGGGAACTGATTTGAGTTTCGCAGAAAATTTTTGGGAAATACTTGGATATTCAAGTATACGAAGTACCCGCAAAGCCGCATAAATAAAGGGTTTGCAGGGATTAGAAAAGTTTTTGAAAAAAGTTGTTGACAAAATGCGCGGTTTGCCATATAATAATTCTTGCGTCGCGGGTAAGACAACAGCGATGCGGCAGAAAAATACGGGGTGTGGCTCAGCTTGGCTAGAGCGCCTGGTTTGGGACCAGGAGGTCGCAGGTTCGAATCCTGTCACCCCGATTATATGCGGGTGTAGTTCAATGGTAGAACACCAGCCTTCCAAGCTGGATACGTGGGTTCGATTCCCATCACCCGCTTTGTTATGAAAGATTCTCATAACAGTTGTGTGTTCGTAGCTCAGCTGGATAGAGCAACGGCCTTCTAAGCCGTGGGTCGGGGGTTCGAATCCCTTCGAGCACATTTGAGATAAGGAAGACGTTTGGTCATCACTGTCTCGCATGGTGGGTATAGCGCAGTTGGTTAGCGCGCCAGATTGTGGCTCTGGAGGCCAAGGGTTCGAATCCCTTTATCCACCTTAAATCACTCCTGCTTGGTTGTAAATAATGGGCTATCGCCAAGCGGTAAGGCACAGCACTTTGACTGCTGCATTCGCTGGTTCGAATCCAGCTAGCCCAGTTCAATAATTTCATATGGGTGTGTAGCTCAGTTGGTAGAGCACTTGACTTTTAATCAAGTTGTCCCGGGTTCGAACCCCGGCACGCTCACTATAAAAGAACACGCAAGTGTTCTTTTTTTGTGCCGAAAACTTTGAAAAATAAAGGGAAATGTTCTTCTTGTTTTACATTCCCTCTGATTAATGGTAGAATAAGTTAAAAAAATAAAAACCTATCAAAGGAAAAAAGAATTTATGAGTATGGAAGCGTGTCCAGAAGTGAAATTATCGAATAAAAAAGAAGTGCTGAGCGCATGGAAACTGCATTTGGAGCAAGTTAGAAATCAGCCGGAAAACTTATCTGCAGAATTGTTGTGGCAGGTTTTAGGTGAACTGGAGCAGGATTTCTTTTATACAGTAAAGGGCATTTCGTTTACTTATATTATCCGAGGACATGAGATGTTTGTGGATCGAAAGGAAAAGTCGATCACGCAGGCAACTGTTGGCCTGGCAGCACAGCGTGTTCTGGAAAAACAGACACAGGGGATTGCCATTACGGGACCGAAAAAGATCGGTACATTTGGTGCAAGCTATCTATATCCGATTTTTCAACAGATAGGGTTGATTTTAAAGTATATGGATAAAAATATGACTGAAAAATTGGAGGAAGATGTATATGAATAACATAGATCCACAGTCCTGGAAGGCAGATATGCCGAGTTTCCGGGAAAAAACAAAAGCGTTTTACAATGGAGAAATGAGCAAAGGTGATTATAAAGGTTATTCCGGTCGTTACGGAAGTTATGCACAGAAAGGCGGAAAAGCAAGTATGTTGCGTCTGCGTATGACAGCAGGGCGTGTAACAAAGGAAAAACTTGCATTTATTGCAGAATCCATTCGAAAATATAATGTGAAAAAAGCACATTTTACAACGTGCGAGACAATTCAGCTGCATGATCTGCAGCAGGAAGAACTGTGTCAGATCATGGAAGATGCGCTTGATGTTGGAATTGTTACGATGGGCGGTGGCGGAGATTTCCCGCGAAATGTCATGTGTTCTCCGTTGTCCGGTGTAGAAGCGGATGAGTATTTTGATGTACGTCCGTGGGCGGAGGCAGCCGGAGAATATTTGATGACCTTTATCAATGCGGAGAAAATGCCGCGTAAGCTGAAAGTATGTTTTTCCAATTCGCCGAAAAATATTCCACATGCTACTTATCGTGATCTTGGCTTTGTGGCAACAAAAGAAGGAAAATTTGATGTATACAGTGCCGGCGGGCTTGGCAATAATGCCAGATTTGGTGTGAAAGTTGCAGAAGCGGTAGAGCCGGAGATGATCTTATATTACATTAAAGCGATGTGGCTGACCTTCCGTACATATGGAAATTATGAGAACCGCGGAAAAGCCAGAACACGCTACATGCAGGAAATCTGTGGTGGTGCAGAAAATTATGCCAAGGCATATCAGGGAAAACTGGCTGAGGTGCTGGCTTCCGGAGAAGATTTGAAAATCTCTGTAGATCCGCAGCCGGTGAACAAAAAAGATGATGGAGTACGTATTTCCGGAGCACGTGTTTTACCACAGAAACAGATTGGATTATATACAGTCATCTGGCATCCAATTGGAGGACAGCCGAAGGTAGAAGAATTGTGTGCACTTTCCGATGCAATTCAGGAGATGGAAGAGGTGGAAATCCGCCTTGCTCCAGATGAGACAGCATATATCATTAATCTGACCGGGTCAGAGGTGGAAAAAGTGCTGGACGCGACACCGAGCAGTGCAAATACAGTATTTGAGACAAGTGTCAGCTGTATCGGCGCATCAATTTGTCAGGTAGGACTGCGTGATTCCCAGGCACTTTTACAGGCTTGTGTGGAAACCGTTCGTGAAGCGAATATTCCAAACGGTGCGTTACCGCAGATTCATATTTCCGGATGTCCATCATCCTGTGGTACCCATCAGACTGGTGTGATCGGATTCCGCGGTGCGGTAAAACGTGTGGATGATCAGCCGAAAAATGCATTTGTACTGTTTGCAAATGGTGCGGAACGTCAGGGCGAAGAGCGTATGGGACGTGAGATTGGTACCATGGAAGAATCAGTGATTCCACAGTTTTTGGTAGAACTTGGACAGGCAGTGGCAGCTTCTGGCATGGATTACCTGAGTTGGGCACAGAAAAATCCGGAAGGAATTGATAAAGTAGCAGAAAAGTATGTGTAGTCAGCAATGTTTTTTTGAGAAAAGTGCATTGGTGAAAAGAAGCTGAATGGATAGAAATAGATTTGATGTGTTTCAGAAGGTGAGGAGGAAAACGCGATGGAGCGTCGGGATAAAATTAATTATTACCTGGATCTGGCTGAAATAGTGGGACAGCGGGGAACCTGTCTGCGCAGACGTTATGGTGCTGTTATCGTAAAAAACGATGAAGTAATCTCCACCGGTTACGTGGGAGCACCAAGAGGCAGAAGAAACTGTTCTGACCTTGGTGTCTGTATCCGGCAGAAAATGAATGTGCCGAGAGGTGAGCGCTATGAGCTTTGTCGCAGTGTGCATGCGGAGGCCAATGCTATTATCAGTGCATCCAGAGGAAAAATGATCGGAAGTACGTTGTATCTGGTTGGAAAAGAAGTGGACACAGGGGAATATGTAAAAAATTCCAATAGCTGTTCCATGTGCAAGCGAATGATCATTAATGCCGGAATTGACCGGGTGTATATTCGAAATACCAAGGATGAGTATCGTATGATTCAGGTGCAGCAGTGGATTGATGATGATGAATCTCTGGCAGGAACGTTTGGATACTAAAATAAACGATATGTAAAAGCGAATCGAAAGTCAATCATAACTAAGAAAAAGTGATACGAAGATACTGAAATCAGGATAAAAACAAGGCAGGTAAAAGAAAGATATGATACAGGATATTGCACCATTTCATTTTAATAACGAGTGGCATAAATTACAACCGGAGAAAAATGACTGGATCATCTGTATGCAGGAACGGAAAATATTGCTGCGTGGAACAAAGGAAGCCATTTCTTTTCCACGTTATCATGAATTAAAGGAACAGGTGCAGAACGGGGATCGGTTTGTGTATCTGTTTGCAGTCGGTGAGGAACGATTTTTCCTGTATCAGCATCATCAGTACAAAGATCGTGAAGAACTTAATCTGGTGCATTTGGGACAGTCTTGTGAGAAAAAGCAGCAGGAGGATTCGGATAAACAATCTGGTGAGGAAAAACAGCAGAAAGATTCAACGGAGCAGTTGAATGAGAAACCAGAGTTTCACTATGAAACAACCAGATATTTGCGTGGTGCGGCACCACAGCATCTGTGCTATGCAGGTTTGGTTGGTGCACAGTTAGCAGGCTGGTATGCGGCGCATCGTTTTTGCGGAGGATGTGGAACCCGCATGATTCCGGATGAGAGGGAGCGAATGATGCGCTGTCCGGTTTGCGGTCAGATGGAATATCCAAAGATTTGTCCATGCGTGATCATCGGAGTGATGCACAAGGGGAAAATTCTGGTCAGCTGGTACAAAAATGGTTTCCGGGATCATTATGCGCTGATAGCCGGTTTTGCGGAGGTGGGGGAGACCATCGAGGAAACCGTTGCAAGGGAAGTGTACGAGGAGACGCATTTGCATGTGAAAAATCTGCGTTATTATAAAAGTCAGCCATGGCCGTATTCAGAAAGTCTGTTGTTTGGATTTTTTTGTGAATTGGATGGAGAAAATCATATCATCATTCAGGAGGATGAACTTGCCATGGCAAAATGGGTGACACCGGAAGAGATTTTTGAGTCACCGGACAATTTTTCACTGACAAATGAGATGATTTGCAAATTTAAAGAGGATATGACAGAGTATAAACATCTTTGCTTGTAAGGTAGAGTTTTCTCTGGAATGCAATGAATGATAAACAGATGGATATTTTAAATAGGTTTTAATAAAAGCAGCATCAAAATATAAAAGTATACAACTGATAACGCTAGAAACGGTAGGAGCATAGAAAATAATATGATAAAACAGGAAAATCTGGCAATTGTTACATTGAAAAAAGGAGAAGGACGTACCATCAAAGCGGGTGGTGCATGGGTCTTCCATAATGAGATTGAGACCATTACCGGTCGTTTTCATAATGGAGATATCGTGTTGGTGCATGATTTCGATGGATACCCGATGGGAAAGGGCTATATTAATCAAAATTCAAAAATTCGTGTACGTCTGTTGACGCGACATGTGGAGCAGGAGATTGATGAGGCGTTTTTTGAAATGCGTCTGCAGAACGCATGGAATTACCGCAAAGATACGGTGGACACATCTTCCTGCCGCCTGGTATTTGGCGAGGCAGATTTCCTGCCGGGAATCGTTATTGATAAATATGAAGATGTGCTGGTAATGGAGTGCCTGACACTTGGAATGGAACGGTATAAAGAACTGCTGGCAGAACTGATGAAACAGATCCTTGCAAAAGATGGCATTGAAATTCGTGGCGTTTATGAGCGAAGCGATGCAAAAGAGCGGGAAAAAGAAGGATTAAGCAGGATAAAAGGTTTCATTGGAAATGAATTTGATACAAACGTGGAAATTGTGGAAAACGGTGTGCACTATATGGTTGATGTGGTGAACGGTCAAAAAACCGGATTTTTCCTGGATCAGAAATACAACCGTCTGGCGATCCAGAAGTTGTGCAAAGGAAAGCGAGTATTGGACTGTTTTACCCATATGGGAACCTTTGCGTTGAATGCGGGAATCGCGGGGGCAAGCGAAGTAACCGGACTGGATATTTCTGAATTTGCGGTAGAGCAGGCAACGGAAAATGCAAAACGCAATGGCTTGAGTGATATTGTAAAATTCCGCGCGGCAAACGTACTGGACGAACTTCCGAAACTGGCGGCAGTCGGAGAAAAATACGATGTGGTGATTTTGGATCCACCGGCCTTTACAAAATCCCGTCAGGCAACTAAAAATGCCATCAAAGGTTACAGAGAAATCAACATGAAAGGTTTGAAACTGGTGAAAGACGGCGGCTATCTGGCAACCTGTTCCTGTTCTCATTTCATGACGCAGGAACTGCTGGCAAAGACCATCCGCGAGGCAGCGCGTTCTACCCATAAGCGACTGCGGCAGGTAGAGTTTCGGACACAATCTGCGGATCATCCGATTTTATGGGCGGCAGATGAATCTTATTATCTCAAGTTCTTCATCTTCCAGGTCGTTGACGAAAAATAAGAGGGTGAAAAGAGAGTAGATCTGCGGAGGGTTTACTTTCTTTTTTTGTACACTAAGAAAATATTTTGTATTTGGGGTTTAGAAAGTTTTTATGTTTTTTTCATGGAAAAGACAAGGGTATATGTTACAATTACTATAAATATGGGGATTACAGAGGTAAGGAGAATTATTAAGGAATGGATGAGAAAGTAAACGTAACAGATCGAGAAAAAACAGTAAATGATGAAACAAATACAGATACAGCAATGAAAGAAAAGCTGGATGAGGCAGAGTACATGGAAGCAGATATGCCGGAACAACCAGAGGAACAGGACGGGACAGGATCGGGAGAAACTACAAGTAACCTGCCATTGGCAGCAGATCAGTTGGATCTGGCGAAACAATACAAACAGATGATGATGTTTTATGAAGCGGGCATCCGTCAGCTGACGACGAAACTGCAGATTTTGAACCGGGAATTTGAACAGAGCAACGATCGTAATCCGATTGAAAATATCAAAAGCCGTATCAAATCTGCGGAGAGTATTGCAAAGAAGATGGAACGAAAAGGTCTGCCGATGACGTTAAGCTGCCTGACAAACAATATTTATGACATTGCGGGCATTCGTGTCATCTGCCCATTTATCACGGATGTGTATGAGGTGGCCCGGATGCTGCTCAGTCAGACAGATGTAGAATTAGTAGAGGTCAAAGATTATATTCGTGAACCGAAGGAAAATGGTTACCGCAGCCTGCATTTGATCGTAAAAATCAATGTATTCTTTTCTGATGGTATGCGTCAGGTTCCAGTGGAAGTGCAGATGCGGACCATTGCCATGAATTTCTGGGCGAGTACCGAGCATCAGCTGCGTTATAAAAAGGATAAAGTGTTTACACCGGAGATGCACGAACGACTGAAAAAATGTGCGGATATCATGGCGGATGCGGATTATCAGATGCAGAAACTTGCAGAAGAGATACATTTCTGATATGATGTGCGTCAGAAAAACAGGGAGAATTTAAATAGAGTCTATGAAGGAAGAAAAGAAAACTACAGCCTGCAAGGTCGCAAAAAAATGTGGCGGATGCCAGTATCAGGGCATTCCATATGAAAAACAGCTGCAGGACAAGCAAAAAGCAGTCCGTCAGTTAATGCAGCCATTTTGTAAAACAGAAGAAATTACCAGAATGAAAGATCCATATCATTACCGAAACAAAGTGCATGCAGTGTTTGCACGGAAAAAAGACGGTACGATCATTTCCGGTGTTTACGAGGAAGGTACACACAGGGTTGTTCCGGTGGAAGCCTGTCAGATCGAAGATGAAAAAGCAGATGCCATCATCAATGACATCCGTGGACTTTTAAAATCTTTTAAGATAAAAACATATAATGAAGATACCGGCTACGGCCTGTTGCGCCATGTGCTGATCCGCCGCGGATTTACTACAGGTGAGATTATGGTCGTTCTGGTACTGGGCTCTCCGGTAATGCCGTCAAAGAATAATTTTGTCAAAGCATTGCGGAAACTGCATCCGGAGATCACAACAGTTGTGTTGAATGTGAATGACAAGCGTACCAGTATGGTACTCGGTGACCGTGAGACAACAATTTACGGAAAAGGTTATATTGAAGATACATTGTGCGGACTTACCTTCCGCATTTCTTCCAGATCTTTTTATCAGATCAATCCGGTTCAGACGGAGAAACTGTATGGAAAGGCTATGGAACTTGCCGGACTGACAGGCAAAGAGCGTGTCATTGATGCATATTGTGGCATTGGAACCATCGGAATGGTCGCTGCAAAATCTGCAAAAGAAGTCATTGGTGTGGAACTGAATCCGGATGCAGTGCGGGATGCGGTCAAAAATGCAAAACGCAACCAGATGAAAAATATCCGTTTTTATCAGGATGACGCCGGACGTTTTATGGAAAAAATGGCGGCAAAGGGTGAAAAGGCAGATGTCGTATTTATGGATCCGCCAAGAAGTGGCAGTACAGAACAGTTTATGAAATCCGCTGTGACACTGGCGCCGCAGAAAATCGTCTATATTTCCTGTGATCCGCAGACCCAGGCGAGGGATCTGAAATATCTGACAAAGCATGGATATAAAGCAATGGGAGCATATCCGTATGACATGTTTCCGTTTACAAAGCACGCAGAAAATATCGTACTTCTGGTGAAAAATCAACACAAATAAATTTGCGCAGGAAGACAGTTTTTTTGTAAAACCAAAACAATACAGTTGGAAAATGCCAAATGATAATAAAAATTCAATGGTGTTCTTACGTAGAAAAATCTGGTAAAATAAAATTTAATGATAATACGAATAAACAATTAGATGGTTAAATCAGTAGGAGAATGAGTTTGGCGAAAGAAAACTATAAGATAGATAAAAAGAAAAAACAGGTATTTTATATTCTGATGCTGGCAATTTTGTGTTGGTTTATAGTTGCAGAAATATTCGGGACAAACGAGCGGGACAGCAGTGAAAATGTACGGGATCTTACTTATCATGGAACATTTACCTGGGAAAAATCAGATGGAAGTACGGAGCAGATTGAGATACCGGGAATTTATGATATGGCGGCCGGGGAAACAATGGTGCTGACAACGCAGCTTCCAACAGATTATGATGCGCAGACGTTAATGATCCGTTCTTCTTTGCAGGATGTGCGTTTTTATGTGGATGGTCAGTTGCGAGTTGTATATGATACTTCAGATACCAGAATAGCAGGAAAAAATTCAGCCAGCCGGTATGTATTCTGTCCGACATCAGTGGATGATGCCGGAAAAGAAGTACGCATTGAATTAAAAACACATACAGAAAAATATGCCGGAGTAGTAAACGAAGTGTTCTGTGGCGATAAGGCTGAAATCTGGGAATATATATTTGATTCTTATGGTTTGGCGACGATTATTGCATTTTTCCTGCTGTTTGCAGGAATCGTTACGGTTATCTTCAGTATGGCGCTTGGTTTGGTATATCATGTGAAATTTGATATGGAGTATCTGGGATGGTGCATTATCATGGCAGCTGGCTGGATGCTTGGAGAATCAAAAATGAGGCAGTTACTGGTGCCGAATGCATCAGTGCTTTCCACTTTGTGTTTTGTAATAATCATGTTATGCCCACTGCCCATCGTATACTATATTGACAGTATGCAGAATGGAAAACATCAGAAAGTATTTCGCTGGATGGAATACGTTTCCGTATTGAATTTTGCGGTCTGTTGTGTACTGCATCTGACTGGTGTAGCAGATTTTATAGAGACAATGCCGGTAGCTCATGCGATTCTTGGAGTGACACTGGTATTGGTAGTTGCAACTGTATGTTATGATCTGCATCACGGATATATTCACAAAAACCGTTATGTTGTGCCAGGACTGTTTGTGGCGCTTCTTTCAGTCGCAGTGGAAGCTGTATCTTCATATTTTGTCATCTCCATTTATGGCATGTTTATGGGGATCGGTATGATCGTGCTTCTGTTTGTAAATCTGGTCAGAACGATCCGTAATGTACAGAACATGGAAAATTCACGTCAGAGACGGGAAATGAAAAAGCGAAGAAAGCAGATGGAAGCCATGTCTTTGCAGTTGATGCAGACGTTGTCAACGACGATAGAGGCGAAAGACGAGTACACCCGAGGTCATTCTCATCGTGTAGCAGAATATTCAGTTTTGATTGCGAAGGAGCTGGGCTGGAATCAGAAAGAACTTTTCAATCTGCGTAATGCAGCGCATTTGCACGATATCGGAAAAATTGGAATCCCAGACACGATTTTAAATAAACCGACAAAACTGACGGAAGAAGAGTATGCAGTAATTAAGGAACATACGGTGATCGGATCAGAAATTTTGAAGAATATTACACTGATCGATCATGTAATAGAAGTGGCACGGCATCATCATGAGCGTTATGACGGAAAGGGATATCCGGATGGTCTGAAAGGGGAAGAAATCCCGTTACCGGCCAGAATCGTGGCAGTGGCGGACAGCTATGATGCGATGCAGTCCAGAAGAATTTATCGTAATCCTCTCGAAGCCGAGACGATTTATAAGGAAATATCGAAGAACCGGGGCATTCAGTTTGATCCGGAAATTGCGGATATCTTTTTGAAACTTCTTCGGGAAGAACGGCTTGTGATCGGTGATGGGTGTATTGGAATAGATGAGGAATACAGTATGCCGGACGTGGAAATCGAGATTGGAAAATTCATTTCAGATGTCATGTCGACGATACGGACACAGGAGGACAGTGAGGGCTTCGACTTCCTTACAGGACTTCCGATGCGTAACCGTGGAGAAAAAATGGCTGCACAGTTTATGCAGCGGGAGAATGGTTACCTGGTGTTCATGGATATGGATAATCTGAAAAAGATTAATGATATCTATGGGCATAAAGCCGGTGACCGGGCACTGAAAATGCTTGGTTCGCTGCTGCTTGAATTTGCACAGCACTCCGTGGTATGCCGTCTGGGCGGCGATGAATTTCTGATGTTTGTACCGGAAGTTTCAAAGGAAAAAATCACGGAGATCGTAAGTGGTATTATTGAAAAATTTGAAGAGATAAAGGAAGAGGATCTGGAAATCCGCTATGCATCGATATCCATTGGAATCTGTGAAACGGTAAAGGGGGATTCCTTTGAGGAATGTTATTCTAAAGCAGACAAAGCACTGTATTATATAAAGCAGAATGGCAAAGGAGATTTCTTCTTCTATCAGCAGATGGAAAGCCAGCAAATGACTGATTATGGAACCGGAAAAGATCTGGCGCTGATTGCAAAAGCTTTGCGTGAGAGTGGCAACTACGCAGGTGCACTTGAACTGGATTACCGGGAGTTTGCAAAGATTTACGAATACATGAACCATCTGGGTGAGCGTTACAAATACCAGTGTTATCTCGTGATGGTTACCATGGACACCACACCGGATTATGTGATGTATATTGAAAATATTGAGTGTGCGCTGGAGAGTATGGAGCAGGCAATCCGCCAGAAGATCCGAAAGGTAGATGTCTGTACCCGGTACAGTTCCATGCAGTATCTGATCATCCTGTTTGAAGCAGACGAGACGCAGATACCGAAAGTCATGGATCGTATTTTTATGCAGTATTATAAACAGTACGATAAGAGTAATTTTATTCCGAAGTATGAATATGTTCCGATCATTGAAAATTCGAAAGAAAAGATGGAGAAGAACGAATAGAAATAAAGTAGCTTGTGTGAAATAAGGTTGGTAGAAAAATGCAGATTTCAAGCAGATTTACGCTGGCAATTCATATTTTTGCCTGTGCGGATACATTCAAAGATGATTATAAAGTAACCAGTGATTTTATTGCGGGAAGTACAAATGTAAATCCTGTCATCATTCGAAAAATAGTAAGGCAGCTCAAGGCAGCAAGGCTCATTGAGGTGGCGCGCGGAACCGGTGGAACTACGATTGCGAAGCCATTGTCAGAGATTACGTTTCTGGATATTTATCGTGCGGTGGAGTGCGTGGAAGAAAATCAGCTCTTTCATTTCCATGAGAATCCGAATATGGCTTGTCCGGTTGGAAGAAATATTCACCATGTGCTGGATGAAAAACTGGATCGGGTGCAGAAGGCGATGGAGCAGGAATTGCAGTCTATTACGCTAGAGGATGTCAGGGAAGATCTGAAAAAATATCTGGAGCAGGAATAAGGGAAAAAGGACATGTCTGAGAAATTGTTCAGACATGTCCTTTTCAAAAATTAGGTAATATGGTAATTATAAAAGATATTGACTATTATACTGTACATTTGACGATATACAGACCGTCTTCAAATGTATCTACATAGATGTATCCGCGGTCATCAACCAGTACATCTTCTGTAATTGCTACTTGTGGTCCAGGTAAAAGGGTACCATTTTCATTATCGAACCAGTTTTCACCTTCCGGATCTGGTGGAAGAAAATAGGCAATCTCCTTTGGCATAAATGGATCAGATACATCGTAAATGCGAAGTCCGGCATGGAAGTAGCAATTATAAATACGATCATCCCGTTTTTCGTAGCAATCCTGACCAAAAGCGTCAAACATGTTGTGAGGACCAAATACAGCACGTACACCATCCACGATATTAAAATTAGTCCCATGTGTATATCCTTCCGGTACTTCCGGATAAGGACAAATTGCTATCAGACTTGGATGCTCCGGATCTACAGTTTCTACGATACCAATCATATTCATTGGCTGAGTTGTGATTTTGTGGAACATACCAGTGAGCCGTTCATTGGAAAAATATCTGACACGTTCCGCTTCGGTTGTAACAATCGCATAAGGTCTGTCTCCTAATGGCATAGCAGAGTGAACGGCAGCACCGCCCTGTCCACCGCCAAAAGTAGGATTCAGAGGCAGTTTCCCGATTAAACGTGGCTTGCGCTTGTCAGATACATCGATCATACAGAACCCCACATTTGGAAATGCTGCATAAAGGATATCATCTTTTACGGTAACAGCATGCATACATGGAAGTTTCATAAATTCTTCTGTGCCGATTTCCGGTATTTCATTTGCTTTTTTGTTTCCTAAAAACTGCGCATCATCCCAGTAACTGCCAACTTCTACAGGATGTGTCGGATCAGAAATATCTACGATACGGATAATGTATCCCATGTAGTTGCGTTTGCTGCCAACGACATATACATAGTTTCCACCATTATAAAAAGAACGATGAGCACCAGGTCCATCTTCACATTCAAATTCTCCAAGGAACTTTGGATTCATAGGATCTGCGGCAATATCATAGATTTTTATGCCACCCCAGAAGGGCATTTCATGTGTTCCATGCAGAACACGCATGGTACCGCCATAGCAGGTAATCAGTTTTCCGTCACCAGTCTGTATTTTAGGTAAACTCTGTCCGTCGTGGATCGGTCCAATCCAGTCACCTTCCACCCATTTTGCGACCGGTGCTGAAGGATCAGTAACATCTACAATATTAAATCCATTATCGCGAAAGCAGGCTGCATAGAGATAATATCGGTTTTCCGGACTTTTGTACATTGCCATCTGAAATCCGGGTTTACGGTTCAGATCACAGTAACCGATATATTCGACATTTTTCATTAACATTTCTTTGCGTTGAGCCAATGCGAATTACCTCCTTAAAATACTATATTTATTTTTGTGATAAAACTATCGCACAGTATCGTCAATTGGAGATACTTTTAAAGTTAAGAATACAATAAATCCGGCAATTGCCATAAGAAGCAGAGTGATATAAGAAGCAGTGTAATTAATCGTTGTTCCAACAACACCTACGACTGTAATACCAATGCCTGTCATAATAGAGTTTAATGGTTGAATGACACGGAATGCATTCTGAAAATCATATCTTCCCCAGATGGCTGAAGTACATGAAACCAGGAAGTTTGATGCGCCACCAAGCATTAATGCAAGGATGGGAAGGGAAATATAGTGTAATGCATGAATATGTGTCAGGTTAAACGCAATTGCAAAAATACCAAGTAAATAAGTGATGATACAGGCTTTTTTTGTGCCAAGTTTTAAATCAAGCCAGCCGACAAATACAGATCCGGGTACGGCTATAATACCGGCAATGGCAAGCATCATTAAGATTTCGGGGATCTGATACTGATATTCCAAAAACTTGTTTACAAAGTTGGACATGATGCCCATTGCCAGAAATCCAAGGATACCGATGGAAAACCATAACTGCCACATACGTCCGGTTACCAGCACTTTCTTAATCGTCCATTTTGATGTTGCCATATACTGCAGGTTTGCTTCGTGTTCTTTTTTTGCGGTTTCAAAATCAAAAGAATCATTATTATCCGGATATGCTCCTTTTTCTTCCGGAAAATCTCTGACATAAGCCAATACGATAATACCAACAATTCCAGCGAAAATAGCCATAAATAAATAGAAAGAATTCAGTCCGCCTTTCGTAATGAGGATACTTCCGATAGCAGAAGTTGTTGCGGCAGATAATGGATAACCTGCGGTGATCAGCCCCATGGCAAGACCGCGTTTTTTCGGATACCAGTTTGCGATTACCTGATAGCCAAAGAGTGTAGCTGACAATGTGGTTGCCACATAACAGACAAGATATGCAATCGTGTAAACAGCAATGCTATGTGCATTTCCCCACAAGATGGCAAATGGGACTGTGATTAGCATGGAAATACCCCATACCATGCGAACCGTTTTCATTTGCATGACTTTTCCAAAAATCATAGAGCCAATTACCGCACAGACAGTTGCGACTGTGGATAATGAATATAAAATGGAAGCATTTAACCCACGTTCAGCAAAGGCTGCGATGGTAACGTTTAATGAGTCAGATGTCATTGCTGAATTAATATAAATACTCAGAAATGATAATAAAATAATAAACCAGCCTTTTTTCCCAAGATTCCAGTTACCCTTTTTCATAAAAAAAACCCCCTTTGATTTTTTATGGTTTAATGACCTCTACATTATAAGTCCGATATTTTTCTGCTTTTTCTTTTGCCTTGGAAGCTGCAGGTGCAAATGCCTGAAATGATTCCATGATTTCACGACTGTGATAAGCACATTCTTCCTTGGTAAGTCTGGAATGAATAAGTTCATCCTTTGCAAAGTCAATGTGGATTTTTCCGTTAGCCACGGATACAGTTCCTTTAATACCGCAGATTGCACAGGTAGCAGTTTCATCTCCATTATCCACAGTGAAAAGATTGCCATGGCAGACCGGACATGTTCCGTCAAAGTCACCACACCAGGACATTTCTTCTTCTGGTTTGCAGGCATTTTCACAGACATTTTTGCCAAGCTGATGGACTCGCTGTACTTCCTGCTCATGCATAAGTGCCTGTGTTGCAGTGTTAGAATTTAGAACCATAATCTGATCAACGACTTTAATATGCATTGGATAAGTCATATCATTCATCAGGGTGAGGCCCATGGATGCATACTGTGGACGGACAGCACCGCCAACTGAGATAAATCCGGCACAGCGTTGCTTGAATACACGCTGATCAATCGGAGAATCTGATCTTCGGAGACCACGGGCTTCCAGTGCTGCAACATCGTGCCATGGACCGATTCGGTCAGATAAAACGAGTAAAGAAGCAATCGGACGGATCAGGTAAATAGGAGCACTGATAATGATCGCATCACTCCAAAGAATCTGTTCCATTACAACTTCAAAATCGTCTTTCTGAATACAGCGATTGCTTTTTCCTTTCATAAGATTCATTTCACAGGCGAGACAGCCTTTACATGGTTTGATATCAAAATCATTCAAACGTAACATTTTTACTTCGGCACCGGTTTCTTCTGCGCCCATTAAAGCTTCGCGAAGTAAAAGTTCGCTGTTACCGAAAGGACGCCCGCAACTGATGCCCAGAATTTTTTTGTTTTCCATAGAATACCTCCTTTATATTATCGCATTGGCATAAAACCACGATATTGTTGTAAATTATTACTGATAGGTACATCGCCGAGGAAAATGCTGGCAAATTCAAATTTTGGCTTTAAGTAAGGGAAAACATCTGCTGTTGCCCATTCTGGTTTTGGAATAGAACCTGTATTTTCCACAGCTGCTTTGTGCCATTGACTTGGGCAGTCTGTCCAGATTTCGACCACACGGTGAAATGGACAGTCATTAATGTCCTGTCGGATCTTGCTGGATAAAATACGGGTAACTTCATCCATCTGAACAAAAACAGGAAGAACCTGATGCATTAACCAGTCATCGCCTTCTTCAGCTGAAACTCCTTCCGGATAACGGATTACAAACTGCCAACGATAGTTATCACCATCGCTGATGGTGCGACCGGCACCTTTCAGATCTTCCTCCCACCACATTGGAACAAATGCAAAAATAAATGGTGGAAGAGAGTCAGTTCCAGAAGCATTTCGTACGGCATCTGCATCCAACTCCATTGTGCTGTCTTCTGTGTCAGGGATGATGCCCTGCCACCGTAATTCATTCGGTGTGACAGTCTCATACACGCTTTTGATATTCAGAATCGGGTTCATCGGATTTAATAGCCAGTGATGTTCGGTCAGCTGGAAATTATAAGTACCGAAGCGTTTGCCATCCGGTGGAACCGGCAATGCACTGTAAAAAGCATATTTTGTTACATATGGTTCAAACTGTGCAATACTTTCCGGGACATGGGTGCGGTATAACCAGTTCTGTAATTTGTGTCTGTAATCTTCCTTTGCAACATTGATATAGATCAGACTACGAAGTGGTTCAAATTCAATTTTCATAAATAAAACCCCCTTTTTGTTTGCTAAATTAATTATAGATAATGCGGAAGAAAATAGGAAATTCAAAAAAAATGCACATGTATTCCATATTGGAATACATGTGCAGGCATATGAATTTATGAAAGTGGCAGATTAGATTTTATATATTCAAAAAAGCCAAGAACTGCCGGTCTTTGTTCATTTCTTCGAATGAGAAGATAGTGAAAAGAAGGCGGTGTCTGCTCCAGCGGAACAGCAGCCAGATCATGTTGAGAGATATTCAGTGCATCGGAACCGAGAACAGTAGATCCAATTCCCTGCTCGACACAGTCAAGCAGAGTAAATACAGCATCAGAATATGTACTGATTTTTGGTTTGAAACCATATTTACTGCACAGGGTGATCAAAAATTCCTTGTCGGAAAAGGTACGATTCTTTTTTAAAACAATCAGAGGTTCCTCTTTTATTTGTTCAATAGACAGGGAAGGAAACTGTGCCAAAGGGTGCTCTTTACTGCAGATAAAACAGGTATCGTTTGATTGTATTGGAATATAGCGGTAATTTTCAAGAATCGGATGATAGTGACCGATAAAAATGCATAAATCAATCAGTCCAAGATCCATTGCTTGGAATAAATCAAATTCTGAGTATTCATTAAAGTTAAGAATGGCATTTTTATCCCGAAAATATTGACGGATGACTTTGCGTTCCTGCTTGTGCAGACCACCCCAGAAACAACCGAAATTGAGTGTTAGAGAAACAGAAGTTGATTCCAACTGTGCGATCCTTTCAATTTCCGATGCATGATCCAGAATCTGTTTTGCAATCGGATAAATCTGATTCCCGGCACTGGTCAGAGCAGGAGAAGTTTTACTTCTGGAAAAAAGGCTGCAGTTTAATTCCTTTTCAAGAGAGGCAATAATTTTGCTGAATGCAGGTTGTGTAATATAGACCTGATGAGCTGCCTGACTGAAGTTCAGCGTTTCAGCGAGTGCACAAAAACACTCTAATTGTTTGATTTTCATAATGATTTCCCCCAATAGTTATCTGCAAACAGATTTCTGATATCCAGTGTATCATGAGTTGTCTATGATAACAAGCAGATAAAAGTATGTCTTGCATTTGTAAAACAGTACACATAAAATATAATCAGGCTAGGAAGGGGTTATATTTTATGATTGAAATAAGGCAGTTACAATATTTTCTGGCAGTTGCAGAACAATTAAATTTCAGTAAAGCGGCAAAAATGCTTTATGTTACGCAACCGCTGTTGAGCCAGCAGATTGCAGAATTGGAAAAGCAGTTAAATGTACAGTTGTTTTCGCGTTCCAGGCGAAGCGTCAGTCTGACACCGGCAGGAAATGCCCTCATGGAAGAAGCACAGATTATTGTTCAGAGAGTGAATAATCTGGGAGCTTATATTCAGCGGGTGTCAGGTGAGAATGAGCTGGAAACGACACTGCAATTGGGATTTGAACAATTATTTGAACGTACAAGGCTGACACAGGGAATTCTGCAGTTCAATAAGAATAGTAAAAATATCCATTGTAGTATGAAATGTTATTCTTATGGAAAACTTGTGCAGGGACTCTATGATGGTACGTTGGATATTGCATTTTCCATATTGCCAAACCGGGCACTGGATGAGGAACTTACGATTCGCCATTTGTGGTTTGACAGGCTTGTCATTGTTTTGCCGAAAAAAATGTATGAAAATCTGACACTGTCTGATTTTCGGATGGTTGCAGAGAAATTACCGCTGTTTCTGATTTCGGCAGATCCACGAGGAATGAATAATGTCATAGAACTATGTCGAGACATTCAGATTTCACCACAGTTTCAATTGTTTCATGATGTACATGAGGTGTTGATGAATGTGGAAGGTGGAGGTGGCTTTTCCATGTTGCCAGAATCATTGATTGATACCTATAACAGTCCGTACCTGACAACGATTTCTCTGGAAACATTTCAAAACAGTAATTTGGAATTGGTTGCGTGTTATCGAAATACGAATAAAAATTCGATGGTTGAATCTTTTTTGGATCATTTATCTCAGGACGAAAGGAAGCATAGCTGAAACATGCAGCACATAGCAGTGCTGCATGTTTCCAAGAAGGGTTAGGTTAAGGTATATTTCAATGTTGTCCGGAAGCAACCAGAGCTGCCAGGGCAATCGACAGGAATTTTTCTTCAGCAGAAGATCCACGCGATGTCAGTACGATCGGGATTCGTGCTCCGGCAACAATTCCCGCAAGAGTTGCCTTCCCATTGATTAATAGTGCTTTTCCAAGGATATTACCGGCATGGATATTTGGCTGCAGTATAACATCAAAATCACCGCAATATTCACAGGAAAAGAGTTTTTCTTTTGCAATCGTTGGGCTCATGGCAATGTCATAGGAGATTGGTCCAACGACAATATCTGTTCCAAAGAGTCCTTTCCGGGATTCTTCCTCTAATGTATGCGCATCCAGTGTTTCCGGCATTTTTGCATCCACCGTTTCTTTGCAGCAGAGAACGGCTGCTTTGGCACAGGAATAACCAAGTGCATGCAGAGTATCGAAAGCATTCGTAAGGATATCTCGTTTTGTCTGCAGATCTGGATAGGTGCACATTCCACCGTCTGTATTGATCAGCAGTTTCGGATAGTCCGGAAGTGAGTTAAATGCCAGATGACTCATTGTCCGACCGGTACGGAGGTTATTTCCTTTTTTTACTACCGGACGTAAAAAATCAGAGGTTTCAATCAATCCTTTCATTAAAAAATCAGCATCTTCCCGTTTGATCAGTTCCACAGCAGTATCCGCCATTATTTTGGGCTCATCTGGTGTAGATTCGATATCGTAATCGGATGGATTTTCGCCCAGAGAGCGTAAAATAGATATGATCTTTTCGCCTGGTCCGACAAGAATTGCATTGGCCGCATTTTCTTTTCGAGCTCTTGCGATGCATTCCAGAACCATCTTATCTGCGGCAGCAGCAACAGCAACAGTTGGCTTTGCAGGTAGTTGTCGGAGTTGTTCTAACATATGATTGTAATTATGTAACACAAATGTCTGTTCCAAATATCGTTCCTCCTTAGTATGGACGCCAGCATTCCATTAATTCTTTTACAGGGAATTTGGATAATACTTCAAAGCCATCTTTTTTAACGAGAACCATTTCTTCCAGACGGACACCATGGTCGCCACCTTTCTTTCCAGTCCAGGTTTCCAGACAGATTACCATATTCTCCTGAAGTTCCGTTGGTTTTACACCTGGAGTGTTGCGGTTGACACAACTGAGGAATGGACGGTCGTGCAGTGTCATGCCGATACCATGTCCTGTAGCAAGCGGTGCAACTTCTCCCCAGGTTTTATATCCCCAATATTCAGGTGTGTCCGGCCATTCAGACATAATATCAAAATCGGTAACACCTGCTTTAATTTTGTTGATCGCGCTGTATAACATATCATGACATTCTGCATATGTTTCCTTTTGTTCAGCAGTAGCTTTTCCGCAACAGAATGTTCGATAGATGCAGGTACGATATCCAAGATATGCATCTCCGTCTACGTCCACATAGATCAGATCACCAGGACGGATCATGCGATCACCGAAAGTCAGTCCATATGGATTGGTGTTTGGACCTGACATACACACAAGGTCTTCCGTGTGGTCGCAGCCTTCTTCATAGAGAGCAGCAATGCCTGCGGCAACAAGATCACATTCTTTTACACCCGGGCGAATAGCGTCTGCAACAGCAGCATGAGCTTTTTCCGCGTTGGCACATGCAATTCGCATAATATTTAATTCATCTTCACTCTTGATCATTCTTGCCCAGTCCATGATTGGTTTTCCGTGAATACATTCAATTCCTTTTCGTCTAAAAGCTTCTGCAAACAGTAACTGCAGGGAAGTACCGTCAAGAGCAAGGGTTCCATGAGATATGTTATATTCACTCATTAACCCACCAACCCAGTTTACATAATTATTTAAGACCGGATCGTAAGAGTCCACGGCTGTTGGTTTGTAGAAACCAAGAAGAGAGTGGATACGTCCTTCCATCCATGGCATACGTGGGATATGGCGGGCTGGAAGATCTGCGATGACAAGGTGTGGCTCGCCATTTACCGGGAAAAATACACACTGTCCTTCTACTCCACGCATAGGAGTTGTGATATAAAAACCGGTGATATAACGAATATTATCCGGCTCGAATGTGAGAATCGCACTGACACCGGCGCGTTTCATTTCTTCGCGTACCCGTTCTTTTCGATAGTTTCTAAGACGATTAAAATCGATACGTTCTTCATAATCTACTGCAAATTTTCCAAATGGCATAAAATACATCCTCCTTAAATTAAAAATCCGTGGTGACATTTGTTTGTCATGCCTAAATTATAAAAGGGATTTTTCAGAAAGTGAAATTACTCCTTTCTATAGTTGATATAAATTAAACTAATAATAAAAAGAAAAATATTCATTGATATAATTCTGAGTAATAAGTGATATTCGAAACAGTAATTTCACAAGTGAAGATGGCACAAATTATAATAAAGGCGGTATAAGTCATACAGATTTTTTGAAAGGAGAAGAACGTAATGTCTGAATTATCATTATTTGATTTGACAGGAAAAAAAGCAGTTGTTGTGGGAGGTGCCGGTGGTATCGGTCAGGCAATTGCAGAAGGATTGGCAGAAGCAGGAGCTGCTGTAATGATCTCTTCCAGAAAAGAAGGTGCTTTACAGCGTGCCCAGAAAGAAATTAAGGAAAAAACAGGGCTTGATATTTTGTATAAAGCAGGTGATGCATCCGTAGAAAGTGATGTTATGGAACTTTTGACAGCGGCAGTGGCAGAGATGGGAACGGTAGATATCCTTGTTAATTCCCAGGGATTTAATAAAAAATTCCCGGCAACAGAATTCCCGGAAGATGTATTTACACAGATGTATGAAGCAAATGTAAAATCTCTGATGCTTACATGTAAGCATTTCGGAAAGTATATGAAGGAACACGATATTCATGGAAAAATTATTAATGTAGGATCTGTTCGTGGAATCCGGGCGGTAGGAAACGGCGGATTGGGTAATATGGGATATTGTACTACAAAAGGTGCGGTAGAGATGTTGACAAAAGGTTTTGCCAGTGAGCTGCGACCAAATATCCAGGTGAATGCAATTGGCCCGACACTTACTTATACGCCGATGATGGTTGGTATTTTACCGGATGATGAAGAAAAACGAAACGGTATGGCAGCAGCAATGCCTGGAATGAGAATCGGATATCCGGAAGACTGCAAAGGTCCGGCTGTTTTTCTGGCATCGAAAGCATCTGATTTTGTTACCGGATCAACGATTTATCCGGATGGAGGCTTAACAGCAATCGGATAACAGAGTGACGAAAAGGGAGATCCGGAAATGTCAGATCTCCTTTTTTGTATAGCAGGAATTATATGTAGAAAAGAGTGAATATGAGGTGAAGAAAAAATGAAGCAGAGAGAAGCAGTCATTGTTGCATATGGGCGCTCAGCATGTTGCAGGGCAAGAAAAGGATCTTTTGCAGATATGCATCCGATTGAGTATGCAGCACAGGTACTGAAAGGTGTATTGGATCAGGTGCCACAACTAGACAGAACAGAAATTGGAGATGTGATCACCGGATGTGCAATGCCCGTGCATGAGTTAAATATGAATACCAGCCGTCTGATCGTAAACCGGGCAGGATTGCCGGATACGGTTCCGGCACAGACCATTAATCGTTTTTGTTCTTCTGGTCTTCAGGCAATTTCAACTGCGGCGAATGCGATTTTAGCCGGACAGTACGATTGTGCAGTAGCAGGTGGTGTGGAATGTATGAGCAAATGTTTTCTTCCATATCCGGATGAGTATAAAAATGCATGGATTCAGGAAAATTATGAGGGCGGCTACATGAGTATGGGAGAAACTGCGGAGCGTGTGGCAGACCATTATCAGATTTCCAGAGTGGAAATGGAAAAAATGGCATTAGATTCTCATAAAAAGGCAGCAGAAGCCAGAAAAAATGGAAAGCTGAAACCATCCATTATACCGATAGTGAAAGAGAATGGGGATCTGATTCAGGAAGATGAAGGAATTCTTGCAGATGAAAATGGCATTTTAAAAACAAGTCTGGAGAAAATGGCAGGGATGAAGCCATGTTTCCGTGAAAATGGAAAAGTAACAGCTGCAACTTCCTCACAGACAACCGATGCGGCAGCTTATGTTGTGATAATGGAAAGAAGCAAGGCAGAAGCATTAGGAATAGTGCCAATTGCAAAATATGTTGGTTTTGCGGTAGCAGGATGTGATCCGACAGAGATGGGACTGGGACCGATTTATGCGATTCCAAAAGTAATGAAACAGACAGGTTTGGATATTTCAGAGATGGATGTGATCGAATTAAATGAAGCTTTTGCAGCACAGGCACTAGCTTGTATCAGGGAATTACACCTGGATGAGACAAAAGTGAACCCATATGGAGGTGCTATGTCGCTTGGGCATCCAATGGGGGCAACGGGTGCGATTCTTACAGGAAAAGCATTGGATTATCTGAAAGAGACAAATGGAAAATATGCATTGATTTCCATGTGCATTGGCGGTGGAATGGGAGCGGCCGGTATTTTCGAACGGATTTGAGGGGAGGAAGCTAAATGGAGAAGATAAAAGCGGTTTTTGTGGGAACCGGGATGATCGGAGCCGGATTGGCAGCAAATGCGGCGTGCCATGATTTTGATGTGACGCTGTATGATGTGGTAGATACAGAGCAGATTTATAAAAATTTTGAAAAAGTACTTTCCCTGCTGGTGGATGCATCTGTTATTACGAAAGAGAAAAAAACGGAGATTCTTGAAAACACAACGTATAGTAACCATTTGGAAGAGGCTGTTTCAAATGCAGATTTTATTCAGGAATGTGTACCGGAGCGACTGGAACTGAAATGTGATATTTATAAAAAAATCCAGACGGTCACTGGAAATGCGGCAATTATTGCAAGTTCTACATCTGCAATTTATCCAAGTAAATTACAGCAGGGAGCATTGTATCCGGAGTGTATTGTGGTTGGTCATCCATATAATCCGTCCTATTTGCTTCCGCTGGTAGAAGTGTGTGGTGGTGAACTTGTGCCGGAACATATTTTAAACAGAGTATGTGAAATTTATACTGCAATGGGAAAAGTGCCGGTCATTTGCAGAAAAGAACGTCCGGGTTTTATTGTCAATCAGTTATCCTGGGGAGCAATGGAAGCAGCGCAGACCTGTGTAAAAGAAGGTATTTGCTCTGTAGAAGATGTTGACAAGGCAATCATGTATGGACCTGGAATGCGTATGGCAGTAACAGGTCAGCTTTTAACAATCAGTCTTGGAATTGATGGTGGATTTCGTGCAGCAGCACAGAAGTATGGGAAAGAACCGTCCGAGGATGATATTTTATATGCCAATGGTGTAGATGCGGAAATTGCAAATCGTCCGGTGGAAAAAGGAAATACGGTAGAGACTGTATGTAAATACAGAGATCAGATGCTGGCAGATATTTTGCGGTTACATGGGCTGTTGTAGATTGTGAGGGTAAAGTGATATGAAAGTATTGACAATTAATCCTGGATCTACTTCTACAAAAATTGGTTTGTTTGAAGATGAACATGCACTTTTTGTAGAGAATATCAAACATGACGTTTCTGAACTTTCCAGATACGAAAAGTTATTTGATCAGTTAGAGTACCGGGAGAATCTTATACGAAAATTTTTAGAACGAAATGATATTGTTCTGTCAGATATAGATGCATACGTTGGACGCGGTGGTGGACTGATTGCTATGGAAGGTGGAGTATATGAAATAGATGAAGCAGTTTTGGAAGATTCTGCCCGTGGTGCAAATGGAGTTCAGCATCCGGCATTGCTAGGACCACATCTGGCAAAAAAAATTGCAGATTTATATCAGAAGCCTGCATTTGTAGTAAATCCACCGGATGTGGATGAATTGCAGGATGTTGCCAGAATGACAGGAATCAAGGACAATTACCGTACAATACATCTTCATGCATTGAATCTGAAAGAAACGGCAATGCGTCATTCGAAGCGGATGAATCGTGTATATGAGGACAGCAATTACATTGTCTGCCATATTGGTGGCGGTATTTCTGTTTCTGCACATAGAAAGGGAAAAATGATTGATGGAAATGACATCAGTGGCGGAGAGGGGCCTATGTCACCAACCAGATGTGGTTCCATGTCTGTCTCCGATATATTGGATTACTGTGAAAAAACATCAATTACACAGGCGCGATCGATATGTGTGCAAAATGGAGGCATGGTAAGCTGGTTTGGAACATCAGACGCATTAGAAATAAGTGACAGAGCTAAAAAAGGAGACAGAGTTGCTGAGTTGTTCTGGAACAGTATGATTTATCAGATTATAAAATGTATTGGCTCAATGGCAGCTGCCTTGAAAGGAAATGTTGATGGGATTTTACTGGGCGGCGGAATGGTTTACAATGAAAATTTAGTAAAGCAGATAAAAGAATGCTGTGAGTTTATTGCACCTGTTTATGCTTACCCCGGGGAGTTTGAAATGGAAGCAATGGCAGCAGGAGCTGTACGTGTGTTAAGGGGAGTGGAAAAAATAAAAAAATATACAGGAAAACCAGTGTGGATTGGAATTTGAAAGAGGGATACTTGGAATAGATCAGCTTACGCGTTAGGCGTTGCAAAAGAGAAAAAGTAATATATGAAAAGGGTAAAAATGCGAGATTTCACAGTTGTGAGATCCCGTATTTTTATTAATAACAATTTTTTTGATGTAACCATTGACGTTACAATTTGGATGTGATAACATGCATATATCGGATGTAACCAAAAAAGTTACAATAAAAACAATCCAATTTTTGAGGTATTTTATCTGGAGAATGCACATGGACTGATTGCTGATTTTTCTGGAAATGCACCGTATGAGTTTTAATCATTTACATTAATTTGAATGCTGGTAGAGTCTGCAAGGAAGCAGTTATTCATTTATAAAGCAGATCAGTTACGATAAGACAAAATGCCCTGTAGATTGTTCTATTCTATAGGGTATTTTAATGATAAAATCAGAGTAAGAGAAAGGAGTCGGAGTTATGAAATATTTGAAAATGCTGGTTGAGGAATTTCATTCAACGACGGTAGCAACATTGGGTGAAGATGGACATCCGCAGACGCGTGTCATCGACATGATGCATTATGATGAAAGCGGTGTTTATTTTCTGACCGCTCGCGGAAAAGCATTTTATCAACAGCTGATGGAACAAAAGTATATTGCGGTGTCGGCAACCAAAGATAAAAAAGCAATCTCACTGCGTGGCAAAGTGAAGAATATCGGTTCGGAAAAATTAGATATTTTATTTGAAAAGAATCCGTATATGAAACAGATTTATCCGGGCGAAACAAGAACGGCATTGGAAGTATTTGTGCTGTATGAAGCGCAGGGAGAATTTTTTGATATCAGTGATCCGGCTCATATTGTCAGAGATGACATTGTGATTGGTCAGGTGCAACAGGTGTTGAATGGCTACGAAGTGACGGATGCATGTATCGGATGCAAATTATGTTATTCTGTCTGTCCGCAGAAATGCATTGATATTATCGTAAAGCCAGTTGTGATTGACCAGAAACATTGTCTGCATTGTGGAAACTGTAAAGAAATTTGTCCGAAGCAGGCAGTTAAATTACGCAATTAGGAGGTGATTCAGAGTGAGAACATTTATGAGTGGTGTCCCGGCACGGGATTATATTTTTCAAACAGAACCATATGAGGAACAGATCAAAAAGGCGGCAAATCTGATCCGGGAAGCAGATTATATTTTGTTTGGACTTGGTGCAGGAATGTCAACGGCAGCAGGCGCGCAGTACGGTGGCGATTTTTTCAAAGAAAACTTTGGTGAATTTATGGAAAAATATGGTGCAGGACCTTATATGCAGGACATGTACAGTGCCGGTTTTTATCCGTATCCGGACGAGGAATCCTACTGGGGGTACTGGTCCCGACAGGCGATCGCGGGAGGTATTGATTTGGATGTGACAGGACTGTATCGTCAGTTAATTGCGCTGGCGCAGGGAAAAAAATCCTTTTGTCTGAGTACCAATGCGGATGGTCAGATGGAAAAAGCAGGTTATCCGGCGGAGCAGATTTTCTGCACACAGGGTGATTATTTTCATATTCAGTGTGCGAAAGGGTGTCATGCCAAAACGTATGATGCGGTTACACGATTTCGGCAGATGGATCAGGCGAGACGGGATTGCAAAGTGCCATCTTATATGGTTCCAAAGTGCCCGGTGTGCGGTGGAAAAATGAATATGAATTTGCGCATTGATCAGCATTTTGTGGAAGATGAAGCATGGTATGATGCAGATGAACGGTTTCAGAAATTTTTACGAGAGGCATTGCGCTCCGGTAAAAAAATCTGTCTGATTGATTGTGGAACCGGATTTAATACGCCGATGATCATACGATTTCCCTTTGAAAAAATGGTGCGTGAACACAGACAATGTGCTATGGTGAGATTGAATCTGAATGAGGCAGTTGTGCAGGAAAGCTGTGCGGAGCGGGAAGTCGGAATTAATGCGGATATGGCAAAAAGTATTCCGGATATTTTAGAGATGGTCATATAAATATAGAAAAGAATGATATTAAAGCAGTGGTGTTTTTAGTAGTAGGAAGGAGCTGACATATGGAACAAAGAAATAAAATGCAGTCAGAGAAAATTCAATCAGAGCGGCTGGATTTTTTACTGGATGCGCTAAAAGAGGATTCCATTCAGTACAAAAATCTGCAGGTGGGAAATTCGGAAACAGAAAAACGAAATGCAGTACGTTCTCTGATGAATGTCCGTATGCCACGGAGTATTTCGGATGATTTTCTGGAAGTTCAGGATGTATTTTTGCAGGAAGAAGCAAAAGAAAAAGGAATTGTGACACTGGCGGATATTCCAACGGTAAAGGAAACGTATGGAAGTCAGCACCCATTTGCAGAGCGTATGTCAATTTGGCAGGGAGATATCATCCGTCTGCAGGTTGGAGCAATTGTAAATGCGGCCAATTCCCAGATGCTTGGCTGTTTTGTGCCATGTCATCGCTGCATTGATAATGCAATTCACAGTGCGGCAGGGGTGCAGCTTCGAAATGAATGTAATCACATTATGAACCAGAGAAGAATTCGGTTTGGCAGACAGTATGAGGAACCGACAGGAACGGCTACGCTGACATCAGCATATAATCTGCCTTGTGAATATGTGATTCATACAGTGGGACCGATCGTGTATGGCAGATTGACGGATGCTTTAAAAGAAGATTTGCGGAACTGCTATCACAATGTACTGCAATGCTGTATGGAACATGAAATTAATAGTGTGGCATTTTGCTGTATTTCCACGGGAGAATTTCATTTCCCAAACGACATTGCGGCACAGATTGCGGTGGAAACCACAGAGCAGTTTTTGGCACAGCATGAAAACTGTGGCATTGAGCGCGTGATTTTCAATGTGTTTAAAGATATTGATTTGGAACTATATAAGAAATATGTTTGTATATAAGACTTATATAGTTAACAGATTTTTAAGTGACCTTTGTTTATCGTTGTTGTTATGTAGATTAACCTTTTGTATTGCCTAATAGTGTTAGCTTTTGCAGAACTTCTATAGAAAAGTATAAAAGCTAACAATGTTAGTCTTCCCAAAATTCTTTTGATGAAAAAATATCCATGGCATCCATATGTGCGCTGGAGATCAACGTCACATGATATTTTCTTGCAAGTGCAACGGCGCGGTCGGTAGGAGCACCATTGCTGACTAAAACCGGCACTTTGGAACGGATCACTTTTTCCATCATATCGTCCGGAATACGTCCGCTGGAAAACAGGACACATTTTGTCAGGTCAAGTTCATCGATCAGTGCTTTCCCGATAGCTTTATCCAGGGCATTATGCCGTCCGATGTCTTCACATAGATAGCGGATTTCGCCCTCATACATCAGAAAACAGCTGTGAATGCCGTGAGTTTTCTGATGGAGCGGCGCACCTTTGCGGAAGGCCTGAATCAGATCCAGTGCCTGTCGATAGTCAAAATCAAAGTCTGAAAGAGCAGGAACTGGTTCTGTCTCGTCCTGTTCGGAAAGCAGATCGCGTCCAAGCATGCCTTCTTCGCCACAGTCACAGGCACGGACTTCTATCGGCTTTTTAATTTCGCCGAGTGGCCTCGTGGTCATTACGCGGGCACGGACGCCATCACGGCAGATGTAAATACTGTGAATGTCTTCGATCCCCTGAATCCGGCCTTCTGTATACAGATGTCCAAGCACCAGTTCCGGCAGATCCTGAATGGTACAGACCAGTTTCAGCGCCAGAGCTTCATTAATATAAACGGATAGCAGATTTTCATGAAGAATGATCTTTTCTTTTTTTTCAAATGTATTGCTCTCCGGGTGATAGCAGATCATGTCCTGTGTTTCTGCGGCCGGCTGAGCAGTACATAAATTTTTTATTTCCATAATGATATTCTTTTGATTCCCCTTATCTTATTGTACTTATTCTAATACAAAGAAAAGATACTTGTAAAGATAGTTTCTGATATGAAATCAGTCATTAGGTAAAGTAGGAATGAAAAATAGCACTTGATAAAGTAACTCTTTGGAGATATAATACAGATATCTCTAAGGAGTTACTTTTGGTTAACGAAAATGATGTTGAAATTTTATAAACAAAAGCATTTCGTGAAACAATGCACATTTGCATGGGAAGGATTTAGCGTTTCCATGGTATTGATCAAAATTAAGATAAACTGATGAGTGAGGAAAAATCATGAAAAAGCTGACATTGTATCATGGATCCGGTTTAGTGGTTCAAAAGCCGGATGTATTATATGGAAAGAAGAATAATGATTATGGGCAGGGATTTTACTGTTCGGAATCTGCGGAGCTGGCCAGAGAGTGGGCCTGCCCTCGGGAGAAAGATGGTATTTTGAACCGTTATTGTCTGGAAACGGATGGAATGCGTGTATTTCACTTGAAAGGCGAGTCAGAGGAAGCATTGCTGATCTGGATCAGTGTGTTGTTATCGAACCGAAAGCTGAATCTGGATACAGAGAATGCCAGAGCAAGTGCACGTTTTTTGCAGAGTCGTTATCTTATGAGTCTGGAGACGGCGGATCTGGTGATCGGATATCGTGCGGATGATTCTTATTTTTCTTTTGTAAAGGATTTCCTGAATGACCGGATTTCACTGATGCAGCTGCAGCAGGCATTGAAGCTGGGAGCTGTGGGAGAGCAGATCGTGATCAAAAGCCAGCGGGCGGCTGCAGCATTGGAATTTCAGGGATATGAGGTCGTAGACTGGAAAGAATATTATATGAAGCGGCTGCAGCGGGATCAGGCCTTGCGGAATATGTATCAGGAACTGAGGCAGAAGCCGGATGTTTCCGGAAGATATATGAAAGACATTGTACGTGATCGAAACAGCAGTGGAAAATAAAACGATTTGGGTGTTTTGACACCCAAATCTATATAATGATAGAAGTAAGAACCGAAATTCAGTATGAATTACTGTAGATGATCTGGAAAAAATATGGGAGGAAATGGAAGCGTGAGAGAACAGAATGCTTATAGCGAATTGTATATAGAAGACGCCATGTGTAATATGGCGAATCTAATGGATTATGTGGTAAATGATCTGCATCGGGATCCGGATGAGTTTTTCCAATTATTTGAAGCCAGTGGAATTGCAAGGGAGTTCGGACATGGAAATCCAAAGTATGTGTCGGGAATGTCAGGGCAGGAGCTGGTGATCGAGACTTATTATGTGATGGGACTGAGAGAGGAACTTCCGGAGCAGACAGTGCGAACAAATCGCACATCAGAGTACTGGTATGGGCGGATACTTGCCTATGCACAGTGGAAAACAGGGACAGAATTTCGAGAAATTTTGAAACGCAGACCATGTGCGAAACTGATGGATTATTATGTGAGCTACCATGATAAGGATGATGACAGTTTTGTGCAGGATCTGTATATTGAAATACAGGAGACGAATACAAAAGAGACGAATCTTGCATTTTATCGCCGGATGCGTGCGTACAGCCAGCGCTTGCTTTCTGAAAAGTCAGGTGTTTCTCTGCGGGCGATTCAGCAGTATGAGCAGAGACAGAAAAGTATTAATAAGGCGGCAGCAGAATCGGTGCTGGCCCTGTCGGACAGTCTTGGATGCATGCCGGAAGATCTGATGGAGTAAAAATTGGATATCAACCAGGTGTAGAGTGCAAAAAAGAAGCCAATATGATATAGTTAGGGCAGTCAAAACAGCAAATCCAGTTTTATACAGAATCATTTGTATAGAGTAAAATGAAGTGCATATGACAGAAAAATACGGAAATTGATAAACATAGCTGTTCATATATGAAAAACAGGGGCTATGTGTAGTAGAGAGGAATGGCTGTAAATGGATAACAGACAGATTGGCAGATTTATTGCAGAGTGTCGAAAAGAAAAAGGAATGACACAGCGTGAACTGGGAGAACGATTGCATGTGACAGACCGAGCGGTATCAAAATGGGAAACGGGAAAATCTTTTCCAGATGTAAGTATTCTGGAAGATGTGTGCCGGGAACTGGATATTTCCGTCAGTGAATTGCTGGCAGGGAAACGAATCGCGGCTGAACATTATAAAGAAGAGACAGAAAAAGTGCTGATTGCATCGATCGGTCAGAGACAATTGATGGGATTTGAGGTAGTATGCTCTATTTTAAAACTGTTATTTATCTTTTTGATTATGTTCCCTTCTGTAGTGAACGATACATTTCTTCCAAAATTAAACCTGATAACCATTTTTTCATGGAGCATGGCAGCTATTTTAGGCGCTTGTATGTCCTACATGGATCGTAATCTGCCGGAAAGAAATTTCAGAAAATCCAATCCGGTGATGCAGGGGATTATAATTGTTGCTACATTTGGAATTTATCTGTTGGCAAATGTATTTCGTCCTGCCAATAATATGTTTAGTGGGGAGACAACGGCAGAAAAAATAAAAATTACGATTATCATTTTAATTGTATCGTTTTTCCTGTTTGTATTTGCTTTCATTGTGGCAAAAATTCATCGGGAGGAATGGGAATGGCAGAAAGAGAAAGAAGCAGAGAACAGAAGTGAATAAAGGATGGTGCGTGTATGGTTTCTGAAACTCATTGGAAGCCTGTGAAACCATGTTGATAAAGTTAGTGAATAAAGGACGGTGCGTGTATGACTTCTGAAACTCATAGTGGTCATATTTATTTGGCAATTGACCTGAAATCATTTTATGCTTCCGTGGAATGTCGGGAGCGTGGATTAAATCCAATGACAACCAATTTAGTAGTGGCAGATAAGAGCCGGACAGAGAAAACCATCTGTCTGGCTGTTTCGCCTTCTCTGAAAAAGTATGAAATTCCGGGGAGAGCCCGGTTATTTGAAGTTGTGCAGCGTGTGCGGGAGATTAATGCGAAGCGACAGCGAAGTGCGACGGGACATCGGTTTATCGGTCAGTCCTGGGATGATGGACAATTACAGAAAAATCCGAATCTGGCATTGGATTATCTGGTGGCGCCGCCACGTATGGCTTTATATATGGAATACAGTACAAGGATTTACCAGATTTATATGCAGTATATTGCCCCCGAAAATATGCATGTCTATTCCATAGACGAAGTGTTTTTTGATATCACCCATTATCTGCATGTATACAAAATGACACCGCGGGAACTGGCGGCTGAAATAATCCAAAGTGTGTATGAACAGACGGGGATTACGGCAACGGCGGGAATTGGGACGAATCTGTATCTGTGTAAAATAGCTATGGATATTGGGGCAAAGCATACCGAACCGGATGCGAATGGGGTGCGAATCGCAGAATTAGACGAACAATCCTATCGGAATCAGTTGTGGTCTCATCGCCCTCTGACGGATTTCTGGCGTGTGGGAAGAGGATATGCAAAGAAACTGGAAGCGGCGGGGCTGTTTACCATGGGAGATATTGCAAAATGTTCCATTGGTGCATCCACAGATATTTATAATGAAGAAATGCTGTATCAGATGTTTGGAATTAATGCAGAACTTTTGATCGACCATGCATGGGGATATGAGCCTTGCACCATGGAAGATATCAAAAAGTATCAGCCGGAAAATAACAGTCTTGGTTCCGGACAGGTACTGGCCTGTCCTTATGATGCAGCGAAAGCAAAGGTAGTTGTGACGGAGATGGCGGATGCGCTGGCTTTAGACCTATTGGATAAGCGTCTGGTGACAGATCAGCTTGTATTGACAGTGGGATATGATAGGGAGAATCTGGCAAACTACCGAGGAGAGCTGATGATGGATCGATATGGAAGAGCTATTCCAAAGCATGCGCATGGAACCATCAATCTTAAACAGCAGACATCTTCTTCCAAACAAATGACAGAGGCCGTGTTGGAACTGTATGACCGCATCGTAAATCCAAAACTGAGGGTGCGCAGGTTAAATCTGGTGGCTAATCATGTGGTGAGCGAACAACTGGTACAGCAGAAAGTGGCCTTTGAGCAGATGGATCTTTTTACTGATTATGAAGCAGTGCAGAAGCAGCAGGAAGAAGAGCAGCGCGAGCTGAACCGGGAGAAAAAGATGCAGCAGGCAATGCTTGACATTAAGAAAAAGTTTGGGAAAAATGCGATTTTGAAGGGTATCAATATGGAAGAAGGAGCTACCGGACAGGAACGGAATAAGCAGATCGGAGGACATAAAGCGTGACGAAATTTGATCCCTATGCAGACATACGCCACTTACCACATCATGAATCAAAAACACATCCACGGATGCCACGGGCAAACCGTGCGGCTCAGTTTATGCCTTTTTCGGCATTAAGTGGATATGAAGAAGCGGTGCAGGAAACGGCACGCCAGACGGAGCAATTCCGAGAACTGGATGAGGACAACAGACGCCGCTTGGATGAAACGCTGCAGATTATTCAACAGAGCCTTGGAGAAAAACGGGAAGTTTCTGTTATAATTACATGCTTCGTACCAGATAAATACAAAGGTGGTGGAAGTTATTTGGAATATTCCGGTTTGGTGAAACGGGTGGATGCGTATCGCAGACAGATTTTGTTGCTGGATGGAACGGCGCTTCCAATTTCGTATATTTCGGATATTCAGTTCGAAGAATCTGAACTTTAAAAATATTATATTTACCAGGGGAGCTGGGAAGGTATGCAGTCATCCGGTCTAATCCTGTTAGAAAGGGTGACGCTTATGAGTACATATGAGGAATTTATGGTTATTTTGACTGTAGCGCTGCTCATTGTAGCAATTCTGAATTATAAAAAATAAGTAAGCTACCTTGTCTCTTGCCGGAGTAGGTAGCTTACTTATTATAAAAATAATTTGTAACTATTAACTTTGCACCGGAGCGGATAGGCTTCATCTATCGCCCGGCTTTCCTGTTAAGGATATTATAACAAATGGATTAGAAATGTCAATAAAGTGATGTTGAATTGATATGGTATGATAAAGACACCTAAACTCCTACCTTTACAGTATGATATAAAAATGTTAAACTAGCTCTTAAGAAAATGGCATGAAATAATTGGTGTTACTGAAAGAAGGAATGGACATGACATTTGTACAGTTAAAATATATATTAACCATTGCAGAAACGAAATCATTGAATAAGGCAGCGGAACAATTGTATGTATCACAACCATCGTTGACCAATGCGTTAAAGGAACTGGAAAAAGAAGTGGGAATCACCATCTTTTTTCGTACTGGACGCGGCGTGACACTGACGAATGACGGAGTAGAATTCCTGACATATGCCCGTGAAATTTACCGGGAGTACGAACAGCTGATGCAGCGTTATGGAGATGGCGGTTCTTATAAAAAGAAGTTTGCGGTGTCCACACAGCATTATTCCTTTGCGGTAAAAGCATTTGTGGATGTAGCAAAAAAGCTGGATATGTCCAAATATGAATTAGCCATCCGGGAGACGAAGACGGCTGAAGTCATTCAGGAAGTAAGTACGATGAAAAGTGAGATTGGTGTCTTATATCTGAGCGATTTCAATCGGAAATCCATGGAAAAGTTGTTTAAATCTGCAAATTTGGAATTTCATCCGTTGATCACCTGCAAAGCGTATGTGTATTTGTGGAAAGACCATCCGTTGGCTAATGAACCATTTCTGACGATGGAACAGCTGGAAAATTATCCATGTCTGTCTTTTGAACAGGGAGATGACAGTTCTTTTTATCTGGCAGAGGAGTTGTTTCCGACCAATGAATGCAGCAAGATTATCCATGCCAACGATCGGGCAACGATGCTGAATCTGATGGTTGGATTGAATGGATATACGCTTTGTTCAGGTTTGATCTGCGAGGAATTAAACGGTAGCGATTATCGGGCAGTACCATTTCGAAGTGATGGACAAACTGATGATACACAGGAAGAAAATCAGATGGAGATTGGATATGTTACCAGAAAAAATCTGATTTTAAGTAAACTGGGACAGGAATACGTGACGGCACTGCGGCAGTATTTGGCGCAGTAGTTTCGGGATCTGTGGCTTAAAATTCAAGTTAGTGAAGGCACCAGTCATCAATCTTACCTCTGAAGCTAACAATCGCTTTCCGAGGAAAGATTGCCTGCCTGGTGCTATATACGTTTTGCTAATTACAAATAATAAACATATTGTTGCATGCGTGCATTTACAGTTTAGAATTATAAATGTGTATGCTGAATATAGTGATACAGTGTAAGCTGTTATTATTTCTAGTACGTAAATAAAAATCAGAGAAAAGTTCCTCGACGAACGATTCAGAGAACGACTGAGTTTTGCGAGTTTTGCGCGAGTGGGAAACGACCAGCTTTTATTGGAGTTGAGAACGAGCGCGATAAAACCGAAGCAAAACGAGGGGAGTGAACGGTTAGTGAGTGAGGAACTTTTCTCTGATTTTTTTTCGTAAGCTAGATTTTAATTATTATACAAAAATAACCAGTTATAATTAAAACCTATAACTGGTTATTTTTTTTGTGTATTAGACATCCCCTATTTGATGTGATAGTATCAATGACATGCAAAACCTATTAAGTTGCTATGAATAATAGGAAAAAGAAAAACGGGAGGAAAAATAAATGACAGATGTTCTGATCATCGGAAGCGGACCGGCTGGCATGACCGCAGCGATTTATGCAAAACGTGCCAATCTGGACGTATTGGTAGTAGAAAAAGAATATGAAGGAACCGGTCAGATGGCAGAGAGCAGCCGCATTGACAACTATCCCGGTTTTTATGGAAGTAACGGCTATGAATTAGGTGAAAAGATCCGGGAGCATGTGGAAGCACTTGGAGTTGCATTTTTTGAAGGAGAAGCAGTTTCCTTTGAAAAAACAGCGACAGGATTTAAAACCACATTGGAAAGCGGCGAGGTATTAGAAAGTAAAACAGTAATCTACACCGCGGGAGCCGCCCATCGAAAACTTACGGTTCCCGGAAGTGAAAAATTCGAAAACAGAGGAATTTCCTACTGTGCATCCTGTGACGGAGCTTTTTACCGGGAAAAAGATGTGGCTGTGATCGGTGGAGGAAACAGCGCCTTGGACGATGCCTTATTACTATCCGAAATCTGTAACAAAGTTTACCTGATCCACCGCAGAGCAGAGTTCCGTGGAGATGCATCTACACTTGCAAAACTGGAGCAAAAAGAAAATGTAGAAATCATCCGAAATGCAAACGTGCAGGAAATTACCGGTGAAAAGAAAGCAGAAATTCTTCTGCTGGATACGGGTGCAGTACTGAATATTCAGGGTATTTTCGTAGCAATCGGCATGATTCCCCAGACAGAAGCCGTCAAAGATCTGGTGGCACTGGATGAGAGCGGATACATCAAAGCCGGTGAAGATGGTATCACTTCTGAACCTGGATTTTTTGTAGCAGGTGATGTCAGAACGAAAGAACTAAGACAGATCATTACCGCAGCAGCAGATGGAGCAAATGCCGCAAATTCAGCAATACAGTATATTATCAGAAAGTAATCTGATCCAAATAATGAATATAATGCAGAAGCAATCGCGTTTTTGCAATATATAAGGATAGCGAATATCCTTTGCCTTTGATAAAACACAAAACAACCCAGTAAAATACAGGGTGGAGAAATAGAAAGGAAACAACAGCATGGTAAACGAATTGACCAGAGAAAATTTTGACAAAACAATCAGAGAGCACAGCACTGTCGTTGTAGAATTCTATTCTGCAACCTGTAAGCACTGTAAGAAGCTGGAGGCGGGCATTACAGAACTTTCCGAGGAAATAGGAAATGATGTTTATTTTGGAAAAGTTCAGATTCCGAATGAACTGTCTCTGGCAGATGAATATGAAATCAGTTCCGTACCGACATTGTTATATTTCAAGGACGGCGAGATCAGAGAAAAATCCGTAGGATTTACACATAAGTTAATTATTGCAGAAAACATCAAAAAACTTTAGAACAGAAGAGGAGAGAAACACAATGGGATATCCAAGTATTTTTCCAACAGGAACATTAATTTATGATAAAGACAAAACATTCAACGGCTACACGGTTTTTCCATCTGCAAAGGGAGCACTTTTGATTGACATGAACGGTCGTGAAGTTCAGCTCTGGGCAGGGCTTGGCGGATTTCCAAACAAAATCCTGCCGGGCGGATATATAATGGGAACCACAGGAACCAGACCTGGTAAAAAGGCTTACCAGGATCAGATTGATCTGGTTCAGGTAGACTGGGATGGCAATATCGTATGGAAGTTCGATAAAACAGAGCTGATTGCCGATGGAGATAAAGACCCGGTTTACATGGCAAGACAACATCATGATTTCCAGAGAGAGGGATCTACCGTTGGATACTATTATCCGGGTGGAGAGCCAAAAACAGACAGTGGAAATACCTTACTTCTGACACATGAGAACTTATACAATCATGATATTTCCGACAAACGACTGATCGACGACAAGATTATTGAGGTTGACTGGGAAGGAAATATTTTATGGAGCTGGCGAGCAAGTGATCATTTTGCTCAACTTGGATTTGATGAGGCAGCAAAAAACGCATTGTTCCGTAACCCATGCCTGCAGGGAGAAGCCGGCGGTGACTGGATGCACATCAACAGCATGTCTGTATTAGGAGAGAACAAATGGTATGATCAGGGGGATGAACGTTTCCATCCGGATAATATCATCATTGATGCACGAAATTCCAATATTCTTGCTATTATCAGCAAAGAAACCGGTGATATCGTATGGCGTGTGGGACCGGATTTCAATGAGAGCGAAGCAACCAAAAAGCTTGGATGGATCATTGGACAGCATCATTTACATATGATTCCGAAAGGACTGCCGGGCGAAGGTGATCTGCTTGTATTTGACAATGGTGGCGAAGGCGGCTATGGTACACCGAATCCTGGTGCTCTGACAGGTGTAAATAATGCAAGAAGAGATTATTCCAGAGTGTTACAGTTCAATCCAATCACATTGGAAATCACATGGCAGTACACACCATTGGAAGCGGGAAATCTGTTATTTACAGATGCATCCAAATTTTACAGTTCTTACATCAGTTCAGCACAGAGACTTCCGAATGGAAATACACTGATCACAGAGGGATCTGACGGACGTCTGATCGAGGTAACACCGGATCATGAGATTGTATGGGAATATATCAATCCGTATTTCAATACTATTCTTGGCAAGTTCACGAACAACATGGTATATCGTGCTTATCGCGTACCGTATGAGTGGATTCCGCAGGTGGAGAAACCGGAAGAGATTTCAGTAGAGCCAATCGATGTAGAAACTTTCCGTGTGCCGGGTTCTTTCGTAGGAAACGGACTTGGAAAAGTAACGACAATCGAGGGTGTAGATCCAAATGCACGTCTGATGACAGGCGGTGGCGCATCCGAGGATGAGGATGAAGAAGTAAACTTCTGCGTCGCAACTGTAAAGAAAAGTGATCTGATCAAGAAATAAAAAAGTAGAATTTCACAGAAAGGGAGTGAAGGAAAATGAAAAGCAAAAAAATTACTGCAGCAGTTTTAAGTATCGTTCTTACATTAGGTCTGGTGATCAGCGGTTGTGGAAACAACGGATCATCTTCTGATGGAAGTGCGAAAGGAGAGAAAAGTAAAGATGGTTATGAGGTTGTCAACATTGGTTTCCCAAGTGCCGGATACGAATGGGCAGAGGGAGCACTGGCAGTAGCAGAGGAAAAAGGATATCTGGA
>NZ_CAKRAS010000025.1 GCF_934295145.1 uncultured Eubacterium sp.
AGTGGTCACAGAAAATTTTTCAGGTTCTTGTTGGAGTTCGTTTCTGCTTGTTCCAAACCACCCTAAACAAGAATTTATTCATTTACCGCAGTTTCGTCAACCAATACACCATGAACCACGAAACGTTTTGTTTCTCCCGCCTTACTACAGGTAGACAGTGTCACAACCTTCTGGTCTTTCGTCGGATGAATCCCCGTATCTTTCATGGAGGCCGCCACCATTCGGTCGATCAGGGCCTGCCATGCCTCATCCGGAAGATACCCTACGGTATAAACTTCATCATTTTCATCTACATCATAGTAGGAAAAGATCTGATAACGCTGCACTTTGTCCTCTGTATAGATATTGAAATACTGATTGTTTTCATAAAATCCCTCATCGTTTTTGTAACGTTTGAGATCTCCAAACATCGTCGTATTCCGCATGTTGTGCCCATAAATAATAGAATGATAGTCCGAAAAATTCGGACTATTCAACCCTTCCAGGAAAATACAGCCTGCAATATGATAATTTCCATAGATATCGCTGCGCAGATATTTTTCATCATCACCGGAATATAAAATCGGATAACTGATATGTACATCATTGTAATTATCGAAACGCAGCCATGCTTTGATATCTGGATTTTCTTTCTGAAGTGCTTCAAACTGGATTCTTGTTCCATCCTGCCAGAGTGCACCTGTTCCCCCACTCGGATTTACCACATATTTGGATTCCAATGTCTGGAATGTCTCTTCCGATTCCTGATAATCTTTATAAATTCCCGCAATTTTTACCAATGCAAAGATCATCACCGCCAACGCGATCAGAATAATGATCAACGTAACCGGATGTCGTTTTTTCTTTGTTTTCTCTTCCAAGTTTTTTACTCCTTACTCCAACACCATACATGGAATAGCTTCTTTCCGTTCGGATTTTCAGATAAAATGTACGTCTTCCATTGTATAATTCTATTTTTCACATTTAATATACTACTACCGGATAACCAATCTTCGCATTCTCATAGATTACTTTCATTGCACTGTACGGTGTGTTGACACATCCATGAGAACCACGGGTCTTGTAAATAGAACCGCCAAATTCGCTTCTCCAGGAAGCATCATGAATACCAACATCTCCGTTAAATGGAAGCCAAAATGATACTTCTGAATTGTAATCCTGACCGGTCAGTGTATAATTCGGCATTCTGGCGTCAATCGCCCACACGCCACCGGATGGAGTACTGTGTCCTGCAGCCACATTTCCGGTTACAACTGGTGTAGATACGATGCATTCTCCGTCTTTGTACATCCACATCGTCTGTGCTGAAATGCTTACTTCAATATAAGTACCACCAATATCATTCGTATCTCGGCAAATACCACTGTACAGGTAAACCGGCTCTACCGTTGTGGTCTCGCCTGCCAGCACCAGTTCTTTTAACTGTTCTACCGTCTTTTTCTTATTAATACACCAGCCGTAGTCTCCGCCTTTCAATTTAATCGTCTGACCACTGTGTGTGGTAAACTGTCTGCTCAAACCAAATGTATCATATTTCAAACCAAGTTGATGTACATACTCTGTAATTTTCTCATCATCCAGAGAATAAGAATAGTCATCTCCAAATGTGATCCAGTCAGCAATCTCATCACTGTCCACAACCTCTTTGCGATCGCTGAAATCATAAGTGATCTGTGCAGTTAGCAACTTATTGACATCCTCACACTCCTTCTGAAGTTTTTCATCATCTTTGTATATATTCGGTTTTACGTAGCAATCTGTCTCGTCCAGAGATACTGTCTCTGCACCTTCTTCTACTGCATGCTTGATTGTAGCATCTGTTTTGCTCATATCCAGCTGATTTCCCTGAGTCTCATCCACTACATGGAATTTTCCATCACTGAACTCCAGATGCGCATCCGTTGGAGATGACATATTTTCTTCCTGAATACATTTCAGACTTGCAATCTCCTGGTTCAGAGAGGCATCATCCACAACGATTCCAAGGTCAATCTCATTACCGGAAGTTGCCCCCATCATAAACCACAAAAATGCGTTCTGCTCATCAAACAGCTTATCGAGTTCTCCCTGATCATCATATTTCAGCTGAATATCAGACGCACTGATCTGCTCATCTCCATCCCTTGTCTGGATGGTCAGTGTATAAGCACTCAGCTTATCTGTAATTTTTTCTTTCATGGAAGCAACACTCTCATTGCGCAGGGCAATACCGAAAGCTGTTCCTTTGCTATAAAAATGTCTGCTGTAAAAAACAGTACCTGCAATATACAAAACTGCAATTACAGCAATTACAATGCCAATGATCATCCGAAGCTTTTTCTGACTGCTTCTCTGTCTTTTTAATTCCTGTCTTAATTTTGTCTTTTGCACAATTACTACTTCCTTTGTATTTTCTTTCCACTTATGCGTCACTTTTTCGCTAGTTATCTCATATTGTAACGCATTTTTATTTTTCATCAACCTTTCCTTGAAAAATTAATAAAATTGTAAAATATTACTGCGATCTTTTTCTTCATGATTTCAATTAGTCTGGTCCTATTCGTAACGAGTAATTTCTTTTTTTAACTGCCGCATAATCTTCTTCTCCAGCCGGGATATATAGGACTGGGAAATTCCCATCTGATCTGCCACTTCTTTCTGTGTATACTCTTTGCCGCCTGGACCAAGACCGTAGCGCAGTTCAATAATGTTCCGTTCTCTCGCAGACAATTTCGCAATGGCACGCTTCAGAAGTTTTTTCTCAACTTCCAGTTCCATGTCTTTATATATAATATCCTCCTCCGTACCAAGAATGTCGGAAAGCAGCAGTTCATTGCCATCCCAGTCCACATTCAGCGGCTCATCAAAAGATACTTCCATTTTCATTTTACTTGTTCTCCGCAGATACATCAAAATCTCATTTTCAATACACCGAGAGGCATAAGTGGCCAACTTGATATTTTTCCCCGGATTGTAAGTGTTGATAGATTTGATCAGTCCGATCGTTCCGATAGAAATCAGATCTTCCACACCAATTCCTGTGTTATCAAATTTTTTTGCTATGTATACAACCAGACGCAGATTGTGTTCGATCAGCCGATTGCGAGCCTCCTCACCGCCTTCCGTTCCAAGCTGCATAATGCAGTCATTCTCATCATCATGCTCTAAGGGCGCCGGAAGCACATCCGTTCCTCCTATATAATGCACATCATTAGATTTCAAAAAAAGTAGATTTTGTAACGTCGGAATCAGTTTCAGCTGAAATTTTCCCGGCACAGACACTTTCAAATACATACTCAGATACCTTTTACCCTTTCTATTATTTCCTGCTTTTGTAACTTAAAAATAATCTGCATTCAGCAAAAGCTGCACCTTCGGCCGCTGCATCACCTCTCCCTTGTGCAATCCAACCTCCGGGTACATGATCTGCCTGGCGGTTCCTCTGTGATAAATAGTCATACGATCCAATGTTATTACTTCCAGCGTTCCATCATTTTCATGAATCGTCCGATAACCAATGCGGTGTGTTTCTAATGTCTGACTTTCTGTGTGCAATGCTGTCAGAATTTCCTGTTGCAGGATTGACACCGGTCTTCCATTCTCCGGATCCCGCAGCAGATTTCCACTGTCACAGTACGCCTTAACCGTTATTTTCTGCTCCTGTAACCACAATTCCACCTGGCAGATTTCTCCGGTTACTCTTCTGCGGATCATGTAAATAACAAACATCACCGCCGTGAGTACCCCGGAAAACAGAATCTGTACCGTGCTGCTCCCAAAATACACTGCTATACTATTCTGCACTCCGCCCATCACAAAAATGACAAGATACACAGTCAGAAGTGCCCGCAGATAACCCACACGATCCTTGCCCCCGAATACCAGCAATGTCATCAGCGGGTGAACAGCTCCATGCAGCAAAATACTGCTCCACAGCATATTCATATGTAACAGAAAAACAATGGATAACAGCACGCCAAGTGTACATGTAAGAATACAGTGGACAACACGGATCTGTCGATTCAATATCACACCCGCCGCCAGCATGGCACTGACATCCAGCAATATATTTGTCAGGAAAAATATATCCACATACCATTCATAAATCACCTTTCACCTCCCTGCCTTTTAAGTATACAAAAAGCTCCGCGCATTTCTTGTCGAAATCGCGGAGCTTTTTAAGAATTCAAGAATACCCTCAACATTCTAGTTGCTCACCACCTGCAAAGGTGGGAGCCATCTCACATCTGATATATTCCTAAATCCGTATATTTTTATCTCTTTGTGTTTTTCAGAAATTCCGGAATCTTGATATCACGTGGTGCAACGGTCGGAGTTGGTTTCTGCGGACGCTGGATACTATTGAAGTTCTGAGCCGGTGTCACTGGCTGAACCGGTTTTACCGGTGTACCTGTTGTGCGGGCCATGTTCAGTGTATTTCCACCGTTGAATTTCATACCCGGCAAAATGCTCTGAGCCGGTGCTGCCTCTGTCTCAAGTCCTGTTGCGATAACAGTGATGGTAGCTGCATCCGGAATAGACTCATCGTATTTTGCACCAAAGATAATATTTGCATCATCTCCGGCAAGCTCCTGAACGTAGCTTGCTGCATCGTTTGCATCCATAAGGGAGATATCACCGGAAATATTGATGATCACGTGGGATGCACCATTAATGGTTGTCTCAAGCAGTGGGCTGGCAACAGCCATTTTAACAGCCTCGATAGCTTTGTCATCACCGGAAGCTGCACCGATACCGATATGAGCCAGACCTTTGTCTTTCATGACAGTCTGTACATCTGCAAAATCCAGGTTGATCAGAGCTGGTACATTGATCAAGTCTGTGATTCCCTGTACAGCCTGCTGTAATACTTCATCTGCTTTCTTTAACGCATCCGGCATGGTTGTTCTTCTATCAACGATCTCCAGAAGTTTGTCATTTGGGATAACGATCAGAGTATCTACGCTCTCTTTCAGATTCTCGATTCCATGAATCGCATTTGTCATACGTGTTTTTGCTTCAAATTTAAACGGTTTTGTAACAACACCTACCGTAAGAATTCCCATATCCTTTGCGATTTTTGCTACGACAGGAGCAGCACCTGTTCCTGTTCCGCCGCCCATACCGCATGTTACAAATACCATATCAGCGCCTTCGATGGCCGCTGTCAATTCTTCTGCGCTCTCTTCTGCAGCTTTCTGTCCGATCTCCGGCTGAGCTCCTGCACCAAGTCCTTTGGTCAGCTTCTCACCAATCTGGATCAGCGTCGGCGCCTTACATAAAGTAAGTGCCTGCTTGTCCGTATTGATTCCGATGAACTCTACACCGCCAATCTTCTCATCTATCATTCGGTTTACGGCATTGTTTCCAGCGCCGCCAACTCCGATTACAATTATTTTTGCGCTGGACTCAGCCCCTATTGACATGATTTCAACCACGATAATCCTCCTTTTATCCCTCAAACGGAATATCTTATATTATATTTCATAACATTTCTGCCATTCTCTTTGCTATATCTTTTATAATATCTTTTTTTCTGAAAATAATCAACTATAAAATCCCGATAATTCGGTTTTTTTACTGACCTTCTGCTGTATCGGCAGTGTTTGTATCCTGCGTATCTGCCTGATCACCGGATTTTTCACCGGATGTGTCCTGCAAATCGCCCTGGTTGTCTATTTCGCCACCAGCAGTGTCTGTCTGATCACCGGTATCCTGTGTATCCGCCGCCTGTCCTGGTACCGTCTGTACATCATTTGGGAATTCAATCAGTTCACCATTGCGGAAATAAATATCCGTATTATTTTCTGACCAGGTTTCCAGATGCAGCATTCCGCTTGCGCCATCTAACTGCGGTAAGATCTGATCCATGCGCAGGATTTTCTCATTCAGATCCGTACCGGAGCCAAGATTTACCTGAATCTGTCCATAATTCAGATATATATTGCTGTTCTGAATCAGGATTGTCTCCGGTATCCGCTCATATTTTTTCAGTAACTGTGTCACATTCAGCAGACTTCTCAATAACTTACTGTTATCTCCAATGGACAATTTCTTATATAATTCTGCAGTATCCACAGAAAGGCCGCTGATCTTGGTAACTCCCTCAATGATCTCGGAAGAAATTTCCACTACAAAACCGTCTTTGTCGAAATATGCATTTTTTCCCAGTGACGGCACATAGATATAACCGAGAATTCCTTTTTCCACGACTGTAATTTCCAGCTTCTGCGGAGACTTCAGGTGAATCTGCAGGGAATCCACAAACGGAATTTCTTCTGTCTTATTCAGTTTATTTTCAAAGTAAACATACAGTGAATTCCAGGAATATTCCTTGTCCAGTACCCAGTCCTCGATCTGTTTGTCACTGTAGATTTCATTTCCTTTTACGGTAACATTTTTTACCACAAATACTTTCCACACCAGAATTGCTCCCAGTGCGATCACAAACGCTATAATCAGAAGGGCGGTCAATATGACACGCCCGATTTTCTTTCTTCTTCTCTTTTTTCGCATACTGCTCTCTCCCGGATTTCTGCCTGTACATTACTCAACCGGATGGCTGGCATCAAATTTGATATGCCGCGATACATTCAGCACCAGTCCCATCTCCGTGAGCAGGATTGCAATGGATGTACCTCCGTAACTGATAAAAGGCAGAATAATACCTGTATTTGGCATCCAGTTTGTTACAACCATGATATTCAATACAACTTGCAATGCGATATGCCCCATAACACCGACAACCACCAGTGCAGAAAACAGATCCGGCGCGTTGTTGGCTATAACCATGCACCGCCATAACAGCAGTACAAAAAGCAGCATGACGCAGATTGCGCCAAACAGCCCCAGTTCTTCACAGATGATCGTGAAAATAAAGTCATTCTGTGCCTCCGGAACATAACCAAGTTTCTGCACGCTGGCTCCCAGACCTTTTCCGAACAGTCCACCGGAACCGATCGCATACAATCCCTGCAGTGTCTGATATGCTTTATCCGGAAAATCTTCCGGATGAAGCCATGCTTTGATACGTTCCGCACGGTAACCGGCCATATTGATACCGACCACCATCAGCACTACGGCAACGCCGCCGAGCATGATAAACTCTTTGTATTTCGGACTGACCACAAATATCATGATCACCGCAATACCTGCCACAATAATGGCAGTACTCAAGTTGCTGACTGCGATGACACCAACCATTGGAATTACAAAGAGCAGTATCTTTATGATTGATTTCAGATCCTTGACCTGTTTAGGAATCTTACTGAGCAAAACTGCCATAAAAAGGATTACGGCAATTTTTGCGATCTCTGACGGCTGTAACTGGATCGGACCAATTTTCAGCCATCGTGCGGATCCGTTGGAACTCTGACCGACGAGGATAACTGCCCCGCACATCAGCAATGATAAAATATATGCCGGAAATGCCAGCTTTTTCATCCAGCTCTGCGGCACATAACTTACCACGAACATTCCCATAAATCCCAGTACCGCACAGCCTGCCTGACGCTTCAGATAGTGCATCGGATCGTTAAATACGTCCTGCCCCTCGTAAGCGCTGACGCTGTAAAGCATGACCAGACCAAATCCCACCAGAAAAATAATGATGAAAAGCAGACTGTAATCAAAATATTTTGTTGTCCCGGCGTTTTCCCTTCTCTGCGGGGCACTGGCTGCCCTTGCGCGGTTTCTGCGGTTACTCATTTAAATTACTCCTTTAAAGCATGAACCATTTCTTTAAACATTTTTCCACGAACTTCATAGTTCGGGAACATTCCCCAGCTTGCACATGCCGGTGAAAGTAATACAGCATCTCCGTTCTCGGCATTTTCATAACAGATATCTACGGCCTCCTGCAGGCTGTCTGCAAACACATAATCATGGAATCCACAGGCATCCGCTGCCGCAGCTATTTTTTCTCTGGTCTGACCGATCAGTACCAGTTTCTTTACTTTTCCATCAAAACTATTGATCCACTCGGTATACTCGGACTGTTTGTCATAGCCCCCGCCGATTAGGTAGGTCGGACGGTCCATTGCCTGAATGCCTTTGATGGCAGCATCTGGATTTGTACCCTTTGAATCATTGTAGAAACGAACACCACGTTTCTCTGTTACATACTCAATTCTGTGCTCTACTGCCTGGAACGTACGCAGTGCCTGACGGATATGTTCCATGGACACGCCATAATTTAAGGCCATTGCTACTGCAGCCATTACATTTTCATGATTATGGCGGCCAAGGATATTCAATTCATCAGTAGAAAATACTTCTTCTTTCTGGCTGTCATGAGCATAGATGATCTTATCACCATCCAGATAAATTCCCTCTTCCAGCGTTCTGAGACTGCTGAAGAATACAATATGCGCAGATAATTCTTTTGCGCGCTCTCTAAGCACTTCATCCTCATAATTTAATACACAGGTCTGCTCTGGTCCCTGATTTTTCGCAATGCTGAGTTTTGCAGCTATGTAATTTTCCATTGTATGATGACGGTTCAGATGATCCGGTGTGATATTTAAAATGGCAGACACCTTCGGACAGAACTCATCGATGGTTTCCAGCTGAAAACTGCTGATCTCTGCAACCGTTACGGTATCATCCGTATCTTCTGCAACTACACCGGTATAAGGAATTCCGATATTTCCTACTACATGTACGTGCGGGAATGCAGTCTTCATGATCTCACCAAGCAGTGCAGTGGTTGTAGTCTTACCATTTGTACCGGTAATTGCAAGCACATCACCCTTTTTACATCGGTAAGCCAGTTCGATCTCACCCCATATTGGCAGTCCGGCCTCTCTCAGACGGTTCACGATTGGAAGATCCACAGGTACACCAGGACTTAATACAACCAGATCCAGTGCTATTTCCACTTCCTGCGGGAGTTCTCCCACATATAATTCCGGTGTCTTTCCTGCCTCAAAGTTTTCCAGTATATGCGCTTTATCCAGCTTTTCATTTCCATCAAATAAAACGACGCTTGCTCCGGCACTTTCCAATAAATTTGCTGCCGCTACTCCACTGATACCGGTTCCGAATACCAGTACTTTTTTCCCTGTGAATTCCATTGTCACATTCCTCCAGATTATTTTTCCTCAAGAAAGTGTGCTTTCACACACTTTCGCAAATAAAGTTATCAATAGCACATCTTTCTTGTCCGCGCCGAGCACGATTGCGGAGCAATAATTTCTCCTTGTGCGAGTGTGCATCTCTTGCACAAAGTACATTTCACCTATACAATACCAATATATGCAATCAGACAAAGAATTGCTGTCACGATTGAAAATACTGCAACCACACGGGTTTCAGACCATCCACCAAGTTCAAAATGATGATGGATCGGTGCCATGCGGAAAAATCTCTTTCCACCTGTTTTCTTAAAATATACGACCTGAATCATAACGGAAATGATCTCGATCCAGTAGATCAGTCCGACGATCAGGATAAAGATCGGCATCTGCATCATATACGCAGCTGCTGCCACGAAACCGCCCAGAGCGAGAGAACCGGTATCTCCCATAAATACGCTGGCCGGATATACATTAAACAGTAAAAATCCAAGCAGAGCGCCGACAACCGCACAGGTCACCGGTGCAATACCTGCACCTGTTCCGACTGCGATCACGGAAAAGAATGTCGCAACCAGAATTGTTACGCTGGAAGCCAGACCATCCAGTCCATCCGTAAAGTTTACGCCGTTTACTGTACCGATCACTGCAAAAAACAGAATCGGAACTGCAAGCCAGCCAAGTTCCAGATAATGTCCTTTGCTGAATGGGATCAGCATAGACAGTGATACGTCACTTTTTACAAGATATACTGCAAATACAGCTGTCACAACGATCTCACAGAGCATTTTCTGCCATGCAAGCAGTCCGTCGGATCTGCGCAGTACAACTTTCAGATAGTCATCTAAGAATCCGATGATTCCAAATCCGACTGTCACAAACAGCACCGGAATAATCTTCGGATATCCCTTTACATAAAACAGGGAAGTGATCACTACCGCGATAAGGATCATGATACCGCCCATGGTCGGGGTACCATTTTTCTTCTGATGGGACTCAAGTTCCTCTCTCTCTGTATTCCCAATTTTCAATTTCCGTAAAAACGGAATCACGACCGGTCCTAACACTGCTGTGATCGCAAATGCCAGCAGTACCGGAATAATTACCTGATATGTCATTTTCACACCTCTTCTTACTTCGGCATCTCCCAATGTCGATTGTATGTTTTTTACAGTCTAAGTAGTATCATACGTCTTTTCTATTTGTTTGGCAACTCTGAATATCTGCCAATTTTCACTCCTGGGCGGAGTCCTCTGTCAGCACATTTTCCATCTTTTCTATTCCAAGATACGGAAGTGCATTTTCAAAAATCTCTTTCATCACCGGTGCCGCTACCGTTCCACCGTAATAAATGCCCTGTGGATCATCAATCACGATCAGACCGATCACCTGTGGATCATCCGCCGGTGCAAAACCGAGGAAGGAAGCAATATATTTGTGCTCACTTCTCGGAAATGTCTGTGATGTCGCCGTCTTTCCTGCAATGGAAAAACCTTCCACTGCTGCTTTTTTTCCGGTTCCTTCTGAAACCACCTTCTCCAAAAGAGAACAAAGCGTTTCAGAGGTCCCTTCATTCACCATCCCCTCCGTTGTATCATAGGTAAAGGTGTGGATCGTCTCTCCTTTTGCATTCTGTACCGACACTCCAAAGTGTGGTACCACCCGGGTTCCACCGTTGATCAGAGACGATACTGTCGTGATCAGTTGGATTGGGGTGATCTGAAAAGACTGTCCAAAGGAGATTGTTGCCAGTTCCACCTGTCCTATCTTGTCTTTTTTATGCATGATCGTTGCCGCCTCACCCGGTAGATCGATTCCGGTTTTGCCCAGCAGCCCGAACTGCTCAAAGTAATGATAAAAATTGTCTGCGCCAAGCCGCAGTCCCAGTTCAATAAATACCGGGTTACAGGAATTCATAATTCCCTGAGTAAAGGTTTCTGCCCCATGTCCTGTTGTTTTATGACATCGGATTCTACGATCCTCTACAATTTTGTATCCGGGACAATAAAAAGGATCATCCACTGTCACCACATGCTGTTCCAGTGCCGCAGCCGTGGTAATAATTTTGAAGGTGGATCCCGGTTCGTAAGTATCATTGATACACGCATTTCTCCACATCTGGTTCAGAAGATCCTGTTTTTCTTCCTCAGGAACAGCCTTTTCCACATTCAGTGTAAACGGATTATTGAGATTGTACTCCGGTTCATTGACCATGACCAGTATCTCACCATTTTGCGGATTCATCAAAATCACGGATACACCATCTGCTGATTTTTCCTGCATCACCTTCTGTGCTGCCTGCTCACAGTAATTCTGAAGATTATAATCCAGACTAATGGTCAACTGATTACCTACTGCAGGCTCTATCCTGCGTTCACCTTCTGCCTCCAGTTCTTCACCGAAAGCATTTGTCTGCGTCAGGATCTTTCCATCTGTCCCCGCCAGCCATTCCTCATATTTTACTTCCAGTCCGACAATTCCCTGATTATCTCCACCGGTAAAACCGATAACTTTGGAAGCCAGCGTATCATAGGGATAATATCTGCGGTAGTCAGCATCTACTTTTACGCCGTCCAAGTGGTAGGACAAAATCTCATCCCCTGTCTCTTTTGGCACGTTGGAACAGACTCTTTCTATGGAACTGACCTTTTCCACACGCTTTCGCACGTTTTCCTCCGGCAGCTCCAGCTCCTTACACAATACCCGGATTACCTGCTCCGGATCCGTCAGCTGACTGTGGATCACGGATATGGTACAGACGGACTGATTATCTGCCAGCACAATACCATTTCGGTCTGTGATTTTTCCACGGGCTGCTTTGATACTGCGTTCCCGTTCGTGCAGATTCTGCGCTTTTTCCTCATAATACTCTGACTGAAATACCATGAGATAGATCAGCCGCCCAAATTGTGCACACATTGCCGTTACAATGATCAGCATCAGTGCCACAATTTTCTTTTTTTGAAATGTTTTTAAATGCTGCATAAAAAGCCCCAGAACATCCCTTTCTTACAGGATATTCCTGATATTTGCTCCTTATGCCCGGCAAAACACCTTACTGACCGCTGGTACTGTCCTCTGTACTCTGCGGAGCCTGCGTCGGCACCTCACTGTCCATGGACTCGGTCGTTGTCTCTACCGGTGTACCTTCACCGGTGATTCCAATACCTTCGTTTACGCCGGTTTTTTCCTCATCCGGATAAATTCCCATATATGGGAGTGCTTCTTTTAAAATTTCTCGGGCAATACTCTGTGCATAATAGCTGTGCGCCTGATCGGCTGAGTTTGCCTCATCTACTACTACATATATCGCAACCTGCGGATTATCTGCAGGTACCGATCCAATAAAGGATACCAGATATTTTCTGGCAGAACGCGGCAGTTTCTGCGCCGTACCGGTTTTTCCACCCATGGAATAACCGTCTACTTTTGCTTTTTTACCGGAACCATTTACTACAACGCCCTGCAAATACTGACGAATTGTTGCTGAAGTTTCCTCGGAAATGGTTTCTTTGATCAGTGTCGGTTCGATGTTCTGTACTGTATTTCCGTTGGAATCCTCAATCTTGCACACCATATGTGGCTGATAATATTTACCTCCGTTGATCAGGGAACAATAGCCTGCGATCATCTGGATCATCGTTACGTTATAACTCTGTCCAAAAGAGTTGGTTGCAAGGTTGATAGTGCTTAACTGATCTTCTGAATAAATCAGAGAATCGGTTCTTGCTTCACCTGGCAAATCGATGTTTGTCTTTAATCCAAAATTAAAAATCTGCTGATACCGGCTGAAATTGGCAGGTCCGATGAGATAGGACATCTGCATCAGGGCATCGTTACAGGAATTTTCCAGAGCCTGCTGAACCGTCTCCATACCATGTCCGGCCTTTTTGATACAGCTGATATGATGACCGGAAATGCTCTCTCCACCATCACAGTAGAAAGTCTCGTTTCCTGTCAGTGTACCACTGTCAAGACCGGTCGCAACAGTAAATGGTTTTGCGGTGGATCCCGGCTCATAAGTGGATGACACGCAGAAATTATTCCATACCTGATTCAGCAATGCCAGATGGTGGATCTGTTCCAACTGTTCTTCACTGTAATGCTCGTTCAGAGCTGCACTCCACTGATCATCTGTCATGGCATTGATTTCATCCAGACTGTAATATTTCTTCAATTCCACACGTTCCGCCTGTTTGATGATTGTTGCGCGTTCGTCATCAGTAAAGTACTTATCCGTATCTGCATCCCATGGATTCTGCAAACTGAAGGTACGGTTTGTAGCCATAGCCAGCACTTCCCCGTTGTTCGGGTCCATCATGATAACGCCAATATTTTTGGCGCCTTCATGGGAAGAATCCTTCATAGCATTGTTAAATTCCGCAATCTTACTCTCCACAATGGACTGCAGGTTCGCATCAATGGTGGATACCACGTTACTACCATCTGTCGCGTCTTTAACCTTGATCTCATAATTGGAATCAGAGTTTACATATCCATATTCTTTCCCGTCAATTCCATTTAATGTACTGTTATAATAATCCTCCAGACCGCCGATTCCTTCATTACCGGATGTGGTAAATCCAAGAATGGAGCATGCCAGAGAATCATACGGGTAGTTTCTGATATATTCTTTTTCAAACCAGACACCTTTGATATTTTTGCCAGTTTTTTTGTCATTCTGTAACGACTCAAACTGGGCGATCTCATCGTATGGCAGTTTCTTGGCGAGAACATAATACCGTTTTTTCGGATTTGCACTGACGTAGCTGCGCAGTTCTTCGGTATCCAGTCCAAAACACTGATTTAATGCAGACAGTGTTGGTTCTAAATATGCCTCCCTGGATGTTAGAACACTACAATCTAAAATGACATTGTAAACATCTGTACTCGTTGCAAGAACGGTCCCCTTTCTATCTACAATGTCACCCCTGCGGAATGGTATGGTCTTGCTGCTGTATTCCTGCTGGTTCAGCACGATCTTTGCATACTTGTCACCGCTTTTTAATTCAATATACGCCAAACGTCCCACCAGGCAGATGAGAACACCTGCAATGGCAATGAAGATGATCAGCATCTTTGCCTTCATTCTGGTGAGAAATTTATAGGTCTTTTCTTTTTTTCTTCGTCTTCTGGGTCTCATTCGCTCTCCTCCACAGGATTAATTGGATGGAATTTCCCCATACTGGTTCATGTAATCACTATTTTCCACAGAATAATAACGAACCTGCTCACTCCCCGGTGTCACCATGCCAAGACCTTTTGCTGCTTCACGCACCTGATCCAGATTCATGGTTGTCTCCAGTCTCTTTTCAGCAGCCACGTTGTCTGCTTTCTGCTCTGCAATCTGACTTTCGATGGATGCGATATTTGCCAGTCTCGTTGTCACATCAGACTGCAGATGGATAAATACTGCACATACGATAAAACAGACTGCTGTTGCCGTAACCAAGAATGCCACATAACGGCGATCCATTGCCATTGCTCTCTGCTGATTCTGCTTTGCCGCATTTCTTCTGATCCGTTCTCTGCGCAGTTCCTCACGGCTTTTTTCTACCTGCTGCTCTCTTCTTGCAGGTGCCAGTTCCCGTTGTCTGACTACGTTTCCTTCAATATATGCATTGTGTCGATATTGTCTGTCTCTACTTTCCATTTTTCTTATACACCTTCTAAATTATTTTATAAATATAAGTTGTCTTTATCTTCGCTCAAACACACGCAATTTGGCGCTTTTTGAACGTTTATTGTGTTCCAGCTCTTCTTCCGACGGAAGAATTGGCTTTCTTGTAATGGTTTTCCCCAATGATTTTTTTCCACATACACACACCGGAAAGTTTGGCGGGCAGGTACATGGGTTTTCATTTCTTTTAAAATTCGTCTTGACAATGCGATCTTCCAGGGAATGGAATGTGATAATACACAGACGCCCTCCCGGTTTCAGCATACGAATCATCTCATCCAGAGAATTTTCCAGCACATCAAGTTCATGATTCAATTCAATACGAATGGCCTGATAGGTACGTTTCGCCGGATGGCCACCGGTTGCACGAATCTTTGCCGGAATCGCCGCACGAATAATCTCATTCAGCTGCCCGGTTGTCTCAATCGGAGCCTTTTCTCTGGCCTGTACGATATGTTTTGCAATATTTTTTGCGAATTTATCTTCTCCGTAATCACGGATCATACGATAAAGTTCCTGTTCGCTGTATTCTGCCAGGATATCCTTCGCTGTCAGGTTCTGACGTTGATCCATTCTCATGTCCAGCGGAGCATTTTCTTCTTTGTAGGTAAATCCCCTGGCCGGTTCGTCCAACTGATAAGAAGAAACACCCAGATCCAGCATAATGCCGTCCACCTGTTCAATGCCGATCTCACGCAGACGCGCCGGCATCTCACAGTAATTACTGCGAATGATCGTTACTTTATCTTGAAAAGGTTCTAATCGTTTCGTCGCGGCTGCAATCGCATCTGCATCCTGATCGATTCCGATAAGTCTTCCTTTTTCTGAAATTCTGTTGCAGATCTCATAACTGTGACCTGCCCCGCCCAGCGTGCCATCCACATAGATGCCATCCGGATCAGTGATCAGATTACTGACGGTTTCATCCAGTAATACTGATATATGCGAAAAGTCCATATTTCGCCTGCCTCCTGTCAGTTCGGTTATATTCCCAGACCAAGTTCTGCCATATGTTCAGCAACTTCGTCCATATCTTCATACTCATTCTCACCCAGCCAGCGTTCCTTACTCCAGATTTCCACACGGTTCAGGACACCGACCAACACTGCTTCTTTTCCGATTCCCGCAAACTCGCGCAATACAGATGGAATCAGGATTCTTCCCTGCTTGTCCACTTCACAGTCAGCAGCTCCCGCAAAGAAGAAACGTGAGAACTTACGTGCATCTTTTGTGGTCAACGGTAATTCACGGAATTTATTTTCGATGTTCTCCCACTCTTCGTTCGGATATACAAAAAGGCAGCCATCCAGCCCTTTGGTGACTACGAATATCTCTCCCAGTGATTCACGGAATTTTGCCGGTACAATCAATCTGCCCTTGGCATCTACGGTATGATTGTATTCGCCTTTAAATCCGCGTCCCATCGAAAACCCCTTCCTTTCCGGTTTATCTAAACGGTGTTTCGGTTATCAACAAAGTTATCCACATTATCCACTTTCTACCCTTTCACACCACTTTTCACCACTTTTATTTAAATAGTATAGCATTTACCATTAAAAATCAATAGAATTTTGCGTTCCAAAGCAAAAAAAATGCCCAAACAGACTCTGCTTGAACATTTTTCCCAGATTATTCCATTTTCAGTCCCCACCAGGCACTCTTTTCTCGAAAAAAAGCTGTTATGCTTCCTGATAATACTGCTCCAGCAGCGCATCCACACGTTTGCTCTGCTCATACACCGCATCATGTTCCAATCCGTTTTGTAATACCAGTTCCTCCAGCATTCTTTTTTCCTGACGAATCATTTCCATCAGTTCCGCTTTTTTCTGCATTCCATCTCCTCCTGAATGTCTTCCTCCACACTATGTACCCTGACATAATATATCTTTGTCCTTGTGTTCTACTCTGATGTATTTTTATTTTACAGGCTGCATGCTCCGGAAAGAAACATCTTCCCTCCGGGATCATGCAACTATATTTTACTATTATTATTTGTTAAAAGTCAAATATAAGTTGTCGACAAAACTCGACATGCCTGCGCACATTTCCGCTAACGACAGCAAAAATCTGCACACTCGGTTTCTCGACAGGTACAGGCCTGGCTTCCACCTCCGATTCCAATACTCTCCGCGCAACATTTGCAGTCACGGTTGTGTACGCAACTGGATGCTTCGCAGTCAATATCTACCGTGCTGCTGGCCTGGCTCACAGAGTTGCTGGCGCTCCCATTTTTTCCGCGGAAACTCTCGCAACAGGTGTCGCTTGCCTTTTTCGCATTGGAACCTCCCACGGTAATATCTTCTTTTGCACAATAATGATCCTGATTATACAGACAACTTGTTACTGAACAGTCTAACTGTGTCATTGCAAAATCCTCCTTTGATTTTTATACAAAGGCAGTATGTGCAGGTTAGCCGGATTTATACCTGTGCTGCTGTATTTATAAAAAAATACCTGTGGCAAAATCATTTTCCTTTCGCCACAGGTATCAATATGTTTCATATTATAATATTAGAAGAAACCCAAAAAATGTTTTTAACAATTTGTCTTATTTGTTTCTTCCGCAGCATTTTTTGTATTTTTTGCCGCTTCCGCATGGACACGGATCGTTTGGATATACTTTTGCTTCTTTAATGATTGTTCCGGATTTTTTCTGCTCTGTATATAACTGTTTTAATTTTTCCTCCGGGAAAATCTCTTTCCACTGCGGAAGTTCATACAGCCAATCTGCTTTTGCTTCTACCATATTTTTGTAAAGTTTCTCTTTGTCAAATGCAAGACTTACATGGCTGTCCTCTGTCAGATCCTCAAGTTCATTCGGAGTAACAAGACTCTCATCGATTCCATCAAGGAAACCAACCATAGCCATAACTTCAATATCAAAATGCTCTGCCAGCTCTTTGACAGTTCCTTCTACTACCTCATCCGGATTGGAGAGAAGTTTCTCATATACGCTTTTCTCAATTGCAAAATAACGACTCCAGAAATTCTGAAGCTGACCTCTGTCTGCTTTTTCATTAAAGGCAACTGCCTGCCAATCCTGTAATAATCCCATTATTTTTACCACCTTTTGTTTATTTTATTCGTCATTACGCGCTATCGCATGTTTTAGTATACCTCATGTGCACTATGTTTGTAAACTCCATTTTTATGAATAAAAATGTTTTTCCCGGCCATACTTACAGTAAGACGGCAGATATTTTAATTACCCCCATACATCTACCGTCCAGGCCGGTATACCGGCACAAAAGACAAGTTTTTTAACTTATCCTCCCCTATTTATGACAGGAAAGCTCTTACTTTCCAATCCAAAGAGACCGCCACGGATTTTATTTTCCGTGACGATCTCTTTTTCTTGTAACCTGTGTACTTATAAACCTGGATACTTATTTTCTGTATGCAAGTGCATTCCATCTCAGCTCGTTTTTCAGCTGACGGATATTCGTATCTTTATCAATATAAACAGCTTCAATACCCATTGCATCTGCCCAGTCTCCCATCTGCTCAGCTGTCAGATCATAGGAAAATGCCGTATGATGTGCACCACCTGCAAGGATCCATGCCTCTGCACCAGTAATCAGATTTGGCTGAGGTGTCCAGAATGCAGTAGCAACCGGAAGCTTCGGCATTGGTTTTTCTGTTTTTTTGCAATCCACATCGTTGATGATCAGACGGAAACGGTCGCCAAGATCAATCAGAGAAGTTGCAATACCAGGACCTGTCTTTGCAGTAAATACTAAACGCGCCGGATCTTCTCTGTCACCCATAGACAACGGCTGCTCTTTGATACTGATCGGACCATCTGCGATACTTGGGCAAACCTCCAGCATATGAGCTTCCAGAATGCCTTCTTTGCCAGGAACGAGATTATATGTATAATCTTCCATAAAGGATGTTCCCTTTGCGTCTTTCATTCCCTGAGTCATAATCTTCATAACGCGTACCATGGCTGCTGTCTTCCAGTCACCCTCACCGCCGAAACCGTATCCTTTTTCCATCAGACGCTGGATAGCCAGTCCCGGAAGCTGTTTCAATGCTCCCAGATCTCCGAAATGAGTAACGATTGCCTGGTAGTTTTTCTCCTCAAGGAAACGCTCAAATCCAATCTCGATTCCAGCCTGAACTGCCACATGTTTGCGGAATTCTTTTTCATCTCTGCCTTCTAACAGGATCTGATATTTGCTGTAATATTCTTCTACTAATGTATCAATATCCGCCTGAGAAACAGCTGCCACAGCCTCAGCGATCTCATTTACCGGATAAGCATCTACTTCCCAGCCAAATTTGATCTGTGCTTCTACTTTGTCTCCCTCAGTAACCGCTACATTTCTCATATTATCCGCGATTCTCATAACACGGATATGACTGCTTTCCACAACGCCTACTGCGGTACGCATCCAGGAGCCAATCTTTTTCTGAACTGTTTCGTCTTCCCAGTAGCCAACTACAATCTTACGCTCCATACCAAGACGGCTGAAAATATGACCATACTCACGATCTCCGTGTGCAGACTGATTCTCATTCATAAAATCCATATCAATCGTATCATATGGAATTTCACGATTAAACTGTGTATGCAGATGAAGCAGTGGTTTTCTGTATTCCTGCAGGCCGAGGATCCATGATTTTGCCGGTGAGAAAGTGTGCATCCATGTAATGACACCTGCACAGTTTTCATCATTGTTTGCCTCGTTGAATGTCTGACGAATCAGTGCATTTGTAATCAGTGTAGGTTTCCAGACAACCTCATACGGAAGATTTCCGGATGCATTTAAGGCATTTACGATAATTTTTGCGTGTTCTGCCACATGGTTCAGACACTCGTCTCCATATAAATCCTGGGAACCTGTACAAAACCAAAATTTGTAATTTTTCTGCTGAATCATAATATATTTTCCTCCTCATATATATCGTTTCTGTTTTGTAGTTGCAATTTCATCAAATGGTTAGTTGTTCTGTCCGTAATATGCATTCGCGCCATGTTTTCTGTAATAGTGCTTGTCCTGCAGTTCCTGCGGTGCCGGCTGATTCTGCGGATTGATCATCTCACAGCGAGCAGCCATTTTTGCCACTTCTTCCAGAACAACTGCGTTGTGTACTGCCTCATGTGCATCTTTGCCCCAGGTAAACGGACCATGATTTTTACATAAAACTGCCGGTACTGCGATATAATCTTTGCTGCGGCGTTCGAACTCATCCGCGATCAGCACGCCGGTATTATGCTCATATCCTTCGTCAATCTCTTCTTTCGTCAGATTGCGCACGCATGGAACTTCTCCGTAAATATAATCCGCATGGGTTGTTCCATAACACGGAATGTCACGTCCTGCCTGCGCCCAGCTGGTGGCCCAGGAAGAATGCGTATGTACGATTCCACCGATATTCGGAAAACGATTATAAAGAACCACATGGGTCGCGGTATCAGAAGACGGATTATAGCGTCCCTCCACTTTATTTCCCTTTAAATCTACGACCACCATATCTTCCGGTGTCAGCAGATCATATTCCACACCACTTGGTTTGATAACAAACAGCCCGGATTCCCGGTCAATTCCGCTGACATTTCCCCAGGTGAATGTTACCAGTCCATACTTCGGAAGCATCATATTTGCTTCATATACCTGTTTTTTCAACTCTTCCAGCATGAAAAATCCCTCCCGTTTTTCATATATGTATATCTGATCTATTAGTACAATTGTTCTACTGCTGCACGCTCAATGGCAAGACCTGCTTTATAATCTTTCATAAATGTCTCAAAGCCTTCCACATCGGCTGCCTCCGGCTGCATTGCACTGCCTTCCTCTCCGTGGAAAATTCTGGCATTCAGATACTCCGGCAATGTCTCGCCTTCTGCCTTGTTCTGCATGTAAGCGGCCAGAAGTGCAATTCCCCAGGCACCGCCCTCACCGGCTGTCTCCATAACAAACACCGGTGTCTGCATTGCCGCAGCCATGATCCGCTGTCCGACGCCTTTTGTCAGGAAAAATCCACCATGACCAAGCATTTTGTCAATCTGTACTTTTTCCTGTTTTACCAGAATGTCCATACCGGCTTTCAATGCTCCAAGTGATGTCATCAGATGTACTCTCATGAAGTTTGCAAGATTAAATGCACTGTCCGGTCTGCGCACAAACAATGGGCGTCCTTCTTCAAATCCGGTAATACTCTCTCCCGAAAAATAATTGTATGCCAGCAGGCCACCGCAGTCTGCATCACCTTCCAGTGCCTTGCGATACAAAGTTCCGTACAAAGTATCCATATCCGGCTTCACGCCAAAAGCTTCCAGTGCTTCGCCAAACAATCCAACCCACGCATTCAGGTCAGAGGTACAGTTATTGCAGTGTACCATAGCCACCGGTTTTCCATCCGGTGTGGTAACCATATCGATTTCTTCATAATATTTGGAAAGTGCATGTTCCATAACAACCATGGCAAATACACTTGTTCCTGCGGATACGTTTCCGGTACGTACTGCCACACTGTTTGTCGCTGTCATACCGGTTCCCGCGTCTCCCTCCGGCGGACAAAGCGGTATTCCTGCCTGCAGATCCCCTGCCGGGTCAAGCAATTTTGCACCTGCCTCCGTCAGTACACCAGCCTGCTCTCCTGCCACCAGAACTTTCGGGAAAATATCTTTCAAATGATAGTTCATTCCTTTTGCCTGTAAGAGCCCGTCAAATTTTGCCGCCATTACTTTATCATAATCATTGGTATTTGAATCAATTGGGAACATTCCAGCAGCCTCACCGACACCGACTACTTTTTCTCCTGTAAGTTTCCAGTGAATATAGCCAGCCAAAGTGGTAACAAAACTAATCTGTTTTATATGAGACTCACCATTTAGAATTGCCTGATACAAATGTGCCACGCTCCATCGCTGCGGAATATTAAATGAAAAAGTTTCAGAAAGTTCTTTTGCAGCCTGCTCTGTCATAGTATTTCTCCAGGTACGGAACGGAACCAGTAACTGATCTTCTGCATCAAAAGCCATATAACCGTGCATCATGCCGCTAAATCCCATAGCAGCTACCCGATTTAAAGTGACTCCATATTTTTCCTGCACATTCTGTTTCAGTTTTGCATAACAATCCTGTAATCCTTCCCGGATATCGGCCAGACTGTAAGTCCAGATCTGGTTCTCCAGACGATTTTCCCATCCATGACTGCCCAAAGCCAGTGTATCTCCAGCTTCATCGATCAAAACAGCCTTAATTCTTGTGGAACCAAATTCCATACCGAGAATCGCCTGACCATTTCGGATCAGCTCTGCAATTTTTAACTTGTCCATCATTTTTCCCCCTTTATTTATGATCGTAACATATTTTCATTCTTTCTGGATATCTTTGTCTCTCAATGCTTTTATCATAAATCATTTTCAATGAAATCAAAAGAATTTTATTATGCATTTTCTGGACATTTATTGACATTCCATATAAAATAAAAAGAAAAATATACTTTTTCAGATCTTAGCCTTCCGGATTGTGGAACTATCCGTTTTCCCTGTCCTGTGCTATGATCTTCGGAGGCATATATGCTTGCAAATTTTGAACCAAGAAATACTGGTAGCGCTGAGCGGGTCTGGACCGGCCGCTACCGTAACCTGCACAATCTCCCGCACTGGCATCTGGAAAATGAACTGATTATTGTGGAACAGGGCTGTGTCACGGTGTCCCACAATCATCAGGAATATAACCTTACCGCCGGAGAATCCATTTTTCTTTCCAGCGGGGAAATCCACTATATCAAAAGTGAGCCAGACAGTATTACCGCTATCACCTTATTTGATGCAGCTCTGACTGCACCGCTGACCAGTCATTATCAGCTCTGCTGTGCCAAACTGTCTGGTAACTATGATATTACAGCAGTCTTTTCCCTTATTCAGAGAGAGCGTAGCGAGAAAAAACTTTTCTTTGAACAACAGACCTGTGTGCTGATCACCGAATTAATGATCCGGATCTTTCGCGGAGAAGCCTGTATGCCTGCGGTAAGCCGCCAGGAACACTCTTCCATCGACAATTACAAAGATCTGCTGGATGAAATTGACAAAAATTACAACTACATCACATTTTCCGATGCCGCTGCATTTATGGGACTGTCAGAACCGTATTTTTCGAGATTTTTCCGAAAGATTTCCGGCATGACATTCTCCCGATACCTGAATACCGTTCGTTTGGAGCATGCCATCGCCATGCTGCTGGAAAATCCACGCAAACATTCGGTGACAGAAATCGCATCCCTCTGTGGATTCGAAACCATCCGGCATTTTAACCGTGTTTTCCGTGATATTACAGGAATGTCGCCACGGGAACTTCCCGCCAATTATGTTCCGGATTTCAAGCCGATCTGCCGGATTGCGGATGCATTTGACCCGACACTGCAAAGTTCGGAACTCTTGACGGAACCAGATTCACAGGAGTAAGATAGAAGAACAAACAGAAATGGAGAATTTATTTATATGAAAAAATTAAAACAGATTACTGCACTTATCGGTGTTATCGCACTGGCTGGATTATACGTGTCTACACTGGTGCTGGCGCTGATTGGCAGTGCGGAAGCGATCAACCTGTTAAAAGTTGCCGTGTATGCAACAATTGTGCTTCCGGTATTGCTTTGGGCTTATTCTTTCATCTACCGAATGATGAAAGGGAAACAGAATGATGATACGTCTGAAAAGGATGACTAAAATTTAATATTATACTTTTCAATCGCATTGACACCGTACACTATATATTCCAGCACATTCATTACAATCATCAGGGAATTCCATCTACCGTGTAACACTGAATAACCTCGTAACTTAGATGAAAGGACTCTGGCTATTTTTTCTTAACCAGCGATTGTTAGCGGGAAAGACTAAATAGCAGAGTCCTTTTTTCATAACCTACCGTTTGTACAACACTATTCTGTCGTAGCCGAAGTATCAGAAGACGTATCGTCTGTATCATCAACCTTGAGATCATCGATTCCTTTATTTAATGTCGTATTCACATAGCTGCTGCCAACCAGATATACATTTGCATCGCCGCTGACCTGCACGTAGGTGCCGCCCACAATCTCATTTGTGCTTCCAAATGTCACCTTTTTTTCACTTCCATCCGAGAAATTCAGTGTTACCTGCTGTGTCGGCTGATCAATGCCATACTCTGACACATTCTCCGGGCTTTCCACGGTACTGTCCGCAGTCATACTGCCAAGAGAAGACAGCATCGTTTTCATTTTATCCGCATCAATCTCTGCGTTTTCATCTGTACTGCACTTCCAGTCATCACCATCCTTTACAAAACTCAGAACTGTCTCGTCATATTCATAGGAAATCCCGGTTACATCATCCGATGCAAACTGAAGTGCATAGACTTTCTCATCTTCTTCCTGCTGTGCTGCTTTCTGATCCTGTTTTTTCTGGTATCCTTTCATCCCAGCAGACGCAGCTACAATTGCCACCAATGCAATCACTAGAATAATCCATTGTTTTTTTCTCATACACATATTCCTTTCAAAAGCATGATACTGAGCGCATAATTCTAATCTGTATAATCCAAGATATTCTTTTTAGAATTGCTGCGCTCTGTACTTTATTTCAGGTTTACTATGCCCGGCGTCTGCGATACCAGATCACGATACCGATTACGATCAGAGCCACCGGAAGCACCATGACAAGCAGTGTCTCACTCATGATCGCAATGGACTGATTTACAGACAGCGTGGAATATGTATACTGTTTTGCATCAATGGATACCGCAGAATCACTTCCCGCAAAGCTGCTTGTAATTCCTTTAAACAGTGCCAGATTCTGTCCGGACACCATGGAATCCGCATCATTTGTAAAGGTCAGAGAAGAACCGAGGATTGTAATATCCGCTCCTGTCTCACTGTCCGTAATATTTGCTGCAATGCTGAAGCTTCCAGTCTGATCACCGCTTTCTTTCTCAAAAGTCTTGATATTAGTGATATCTGTCTTGATATATGCATTATCAGACGTTGTCAGCAGATCTGTCCATGTAATGGTATCCGGGTGTGCACCACTATTACTGATGGCCTGTGCATATGGCATAAAGACATATTTTTCCACCTTTGAAGTCTGCGTAGCGCTTGCCACATTCGGAAGCAGATAGAACGGATACTGATAGTAATGAGAATGATCAGAATCCATTACCAGACCATTTGTTACATTGATATCGTAAGCAGCAAGGATACTGTCAAAATTCGGTGTCTCAGCAGTCTTGTTGTAAGAAGTTGTGATCACTGCTTTTCCGCCACCAGACAGATAATTGCTTACTTTTGATGCGTCATCTGCTGAGAAATCAGAGGTTGGTCCGTTAATAATGATAGCTGCTGCATCTTCCGGGATTGCATCTTCCTGCAGAAGTGTCACTTCCTCGACGGAAATATTCATTTTCTCCAATGCAGATTTAAAACTATCATCCAGAGATGTCTCTCCGTGTCCTGTGATCACATATACTTTTGGCATATCCTCACTCGTTACATAGCTGATGGCACTGGTCAGCTGACCTTCTCCATCATATGCGGATTTTGTCTGTGTATAAGTAGAATAATCGACAGAGTATTCATACAGATCATTTGCATCCACTACCTTGGACGCATTTCCGCTCACGACAATAATACTTCCGTCTGACGGTGCGGTATCGGTATAACTTGCATAAAAATTCGGTGAAACTGCAGGATCTACATACTCTACTTTAATATGTGACGATTCATCTGCATAATTTTCCAACGTACGCTCTACTGTATCATCTACATTTTTCTCGCTGGATAAAACGTAGAATGTCACGTCTTGTTTCAGTTTTTTCACCAGATTCACACTGTCATCTGTCAGTGTATACAGATTTTGTGTGGTCAGATCTATGTTTTTCGTTTTTTCCGGAAGCTGATTTGCAAACACATTTGCTGCAACAGCAATCGCAATTCCAATTACAACAAAACTGGAGTTGAACACACCTCGTCTGATCTTTTTGGAACTTACTGTCCAACGATGTTTCTGCACTACCTGACAGGTCAGGAACAGGAATAATACTGTTCCACTGACATAATAAATAATTCCAGTCACATCCAGCATACCATTGCTGAAATTATTCAGCGCTGTGGATGTGGACAGGCAATTCAAAACCTTAGTTAATGTATTTCCACTGGAAGAAATAATGCTTGTGATTCCCTCCATCATATATCCAATGAACAATAATGCAAAGGATAATACTGCTGCGATTACCTGGCTTTCTGTCAGAGAGGACACAAAGACACAAATAGCAATAGACAGACAACCATACAGCCACACTCCAAGAATTGCCGCATAACTTTCTGCAATCGGAACGCTGCCAAATCGTGCCAGCAATGGCGGGCACAGACAAATTGCACCAACGACAATCGAAAATACGATCACCAATGCAAAAAATTTGCCAAGAATTACTTTCGGGATGGAAACCGGTGAAGTATATAATAACTGATCTGTCTTTGTTCTCCGGTCATCCGACATACTCCGCATTGCCAGAATCGGGATAATGATCAACAGTACAAATGCCACATTATTCAGAGAATAGGACAGATACGGTGTCCCGTAAATCAGGTTATTTGCCACAAAATATAAATTATATACAAAGAAAAATGCTGCAAGGAAAATCCATCCGATTACAGAGGTAAAATATGCCTTCAGCTCTCTTTTTAATACTGCCATCATGCCTTATGCACCTCCTCAGATCCGGTCAACTCAAGGAATACATCCTCCAGAGTCTTTGTATTTGTCTTCATTTCCAACAAAACAAGATTGTTAGTCACACAATAATGAAATACGGATGCACGGACATCGCATCCCTCCTGCGAAATGACAGACAGGTGGAGTTCCTTCTTCTCAAATTCAGCTGCTTCCATTGCATCTTTTTCCTGTACAGATGACTCAGTTTCCGCGAATGCTTTGTTCTGCTTTTCTGTTTCAAGCACTGATGCATCTTCTACAACCTTTTCTTCTGGAACAATTTCTTCCGTTTCTATTTCTGCATCCGGATCATGTAAAAGTACTTCCCGCACGATTTTACATTCTTTGACGCCATCGACCTGTTTCAGGCCGGCAATCTGCTCTGAAGTTCCCTGCACGATAACATCCAGCTGTTGCGCACCACTCATGCGGCTCTCCAGATGTTCCATAGAATCACTAGCCACCAGATTTCCCTTGGAAATAATAAACACATGATCGCACACAGCACTGATTTCCTGTAAAATGTGGGAACTCAAAATTACCGTATGATTTTCCTTCAAAGAGCGGATCAGATCACGAATTTCAATGATCTGTTTCGGATCCAGTCCTACGGTCGGCTCATCCAGAATAATAATTTCCGGCATTCCCATCAACGCCTGTGCAAGTCCCACACGCTGTCGGTATCCTTTTGACAGATTTCGGATCAGGCGATCTTTCATTTCATGAAGCTTTGTCAGATCCATCACCTGCTTAATATCTGCATTTCGTGTATGCGGATCCAATTTTTTCAGTTCTGCCACAAATTTCAGATATTCCAATACTTTCATATCACCATACACCGGCGGAATCTCCGGCAGATAGCCGATACATTTTTTTGCTTCCTCCGGATTCTTATTAATGTCATATCCATTAATTTTTACTTCTCCGGATGTCGCACCGATATAGCCGGTAATAATATTCATTGTTGTTGATTTTCCTGCACCGTTTGGGCCGAGGAATCCATAGATATTTCCCGGTTCCAGTGTCAGATTCAGATCATTGACAGCCACATTTGTGCCGTATTTTTTTGTAAGATGATTGATTTCTATCAAAACACAATCTCCTCCATTTTCTAAAATTGTTATTCTGTATCTTATACGGAAAATGTGTTAAATATTAGGAAAAAATGTGTCAATTATGTGTCCGTTTTCTCTTTATCTTTTTTTCTTTCTTCTCCCTCCGGTCACTGCCGCACAACATACAGTTCCAACCATTGCTGCTATCACAACAATTGTTGTTACAGGCATTCGCTTTTGCACTTCAGTATTCATCTCTGATTCCGATTGCTCCGTTTCTTCTTTTAACCGTTTCTCCAGATCCCGCTTCATTCTGCGAAAGCTTCTTTGATTTTTCGCCACAAACACGCCCTGGATCACTTCGTGATACTCATTCGTGCTTCCATCTTTCTTCCATGCCTGATCTGCACAAAAAATTTCTATCTGCTGGTCTATTCCCTCCGAAATGGTAAAATGCACCTGTCCATCATGCTCTTTTAAATACTGTTCCAGCTTCTCCCCGGTCAGATTTACCAGCATTTTCCTGTTTTCTCCCAGAGCATCTGTCACAGATACCTGAAAAGTCTTTAATTTTCCGCCTTCATCTGACGGTATCGCTGTCACCTGCTGTTCTTCCGTCTCATAAACATGATCCGCTTCCAGTCCCGACAGCAAAACCGATGGTGCCGACTGATCCACCACCCATGACAACTGCATCTTTTTCACATCACTATATGCCTTTGTACCAGTCTTATCCACGGATTCCACCACCAGATGATATTCTCCTTCTTTGGCAAAAACATCTTTTTTGACCACATAACGACGCTCACTCCAGGATTTCTCCCCTGTCACTGCATCCGTGGTAAAATCTTTTCCTTCCTGCAGCACAGTTCCATTTAAACGCACTGCGTAATCCTCAATCAAATCTGTATTTATCTCCCGGATTTCCACATCCGATTCCACTCCATAAATATAATATCGTTTCGTCAGTTCTATGACTGCATCATCCACCTCAAAGGCTGATCCACCACAATTAATAGAGAATTTCATCTGCTGACGTGCAATCCCGTCCTCCGTTTTAATCTCATGGATCTGATTTCCGGAATAATCTTCCGCCTGACAAGTCAATGTATATATTCCATCTTCGGTCAGTTCTGGTATACGATAACTCCAAACTCCTGTATTCGAATTTTTCACCGGCTCCGGAAGTAATACCTCCTCTGTCAGATAGGTTCCATCCACTCCAGTCACTACTCGTTTCAACATTGGCTGTATTGATTCAGTGTTCAAGTTGTTTCCTTTATCCTGAATCTGAAGAAACGCATCCGAAATGGCAGTTTTCTCCGCAGTATCCGCATGTATTCCAAACACTTTTATCTCCGGTGCCATGTGATCAATGACAATCTTTTCTGACAGATACGGTTCCATTTCATTCCCATATGGATCAGTGTAAAATACCTGGATTTCATACTCACCGTCTTTCTCCAATGACACAGTTGTCTGATACTGTATGGCTCCAATCGCCTTCCATTCAGTCTGCACATCTTCTACTGTTCCATTCCTTGTCAAAGAAAATACAACGTCTTCCGATCTGAAGTTTGCCTCCATTACATTCAATACAAAATCTATCTTTTCTGCATAATATAATTTTCCATTCTGTTTCTGTACCGGCGTCGGATAATCAACCGTCAGCAGCGGACTGACTGTATCAATCACTAATGTTCCCATACAGGTCTTTTGTAAACTATGCCCTGCCAGATCAGTATATTTTAATTCCATCTGATATTGTCCGTCCGCATGCAAAGGCACCGTTGCATGCCACAAGTTCTTTTCTTGCTTGTCACGCGTCCAATCACTCCATTTTTTCAATGAAGAAGTTGGTGCATCTGTCCACTCACTCTTCCGTCCACCATTTTCCGTCTCACTTTTCTTTACCAAAACCTCCCATTCCACCTCGTACGGTCGAAAATTTGCATCACAGATAGAAAGTTCCACCAACTGCGTTCCATCTGCCTGCACCTTCCCTGCTGTTGTCTCTTTCTTTCTCCATGACAAATTGGCCTCTGGTGAAGTACGGTCAACCGTCACTATCGCAGATTTTTCTATTAATTTCACTACTTCACTATCTGATTCATCATTCTTCCTATCCCTTTTATCTGTATCTGCCTTATCTTCATCTTTTTCATCTGATTTTATCTCTTCGTCACCTTTTCCGTCAGGGTTCACCTTTTCCTCTACCAGAATCTGATAATCACCTTCCGCAAAGGAAAATACCTCAAGCACATACGTCTGTGTTTCTTTCTGCCACTTCCACTCAGAAATCCTGCAGATAAAATCCAGTGTTTCTTCTTTTTCTATCGCTGCATGCCAGATTTCTGTTCCATTATGAAAAATGCTTACTACAAAGTTCTTATAATCGTCTTTCTTCTCATTTTTCTCTACAACTTTACTCTCATTATCGTTATCGTTCTTATCTTCAATATTGTTTTTATCATCTACACTATCTTTGACATCTTCATCATCTGTACTATCTTTTCCATCCGTATCTCCGGCAGTTGCTTTCTTCTCTGGCAGTTCTACCCTCACACTCACCGGCCCGTCATAAATCAGTCTGCTTGTCTCATCAATTTCATCTGCTGGCACATTTTCCCTTGTCCATGCTGTTTCACTGTCTGCTTTTACCACGGAAACCCGCTTACTTCCATCGAATGCCTCATAGGAAAACAAATTTCCTGGTTTCATTTCTTCTTTTTCATTCTTGGCTACTCTATTTGTTCCGTTCTCTGCCTGCACCTGTATCCCTGTTCCCACGCTGCTTACAAATAGCAAACACGCACATAACATTCCCAATACTTTTCTCATCCATTTCCTCCTGCACTCTCAATTTTCTGAATTGTTTCCTCTATACATTGTTGTATCTGTATTACCGTCTGCTGTATTTCAATCTGTGATTCCCCCTGCATTTCTTCTGATATTCCACTTAAAAATTGTCTGAGTTCTTCCGCAGATGCAGCTTCAAGAAATGCACTCATATTTGTGTCAATCAAATGATCAATTTCTGTCCAAACCTGCAGTCTGTCATCCACCATTTCCAGTTCTGATGCCTCTCTTCGCAACATCTGTACATTTTCCCACAACGCACGTTCTTCCTCATACCGTTTTTCGACCTGCACAGTGCGTGCCCCCTGATACTGGCTAATCAACTCCAGGCAATCTGCAATCCGACAATAACTCTTTGCTGCAGGAAATACGTTTTCCACCTCCTTAAGCCATCTTTTCGCACTCACATAACGGTCTTTATCCACATTCACCTCATAAAACTGCAAAAACGACATTCCAACGCTATAACATACCTGTATATACCCCTCTGAATTCGTTTCGCAAAGCCGCTGCATAACTGTCTCATCCTGTTCTTCTGCTTCCTTTTCCGGCAATATTTTTTCCAACCACAGTTGATTTAATTGTTCCGTTTCTTCTCTGGTCAGCCGCAGATCAGAAATCATGCTGCGAACCAACGCCAGATAGGCTTCTGTCCGTTCCGGATATTGCAGGATCAACTGGTGATAATTCTCATATGTTTCTGCCTGCGAAAGTTTCTGCTCATACTCCTCCGAACGTACAACTTCCTGTTCAGAAATCTCTGATTTCACCTTTTTGCCACCAAATATCGTTTTATCTCCTGCCAGATTTTCATTATTGCTGCCTAATATCCATTGATTCTTTGTAACACCTTTTACATAAAAAGCCGTTCCAGCACAAAAAATCCCGACACCTATCCATAGCACCAGGCGATAACACCAATGTCCACGAACCTTCTTCCTGTCCCTGGTTGTTTTCCCAAGCTTCTGCAGCGCATGCGCCAGTTCTTCACAACTCTGATAGCGTCTGCGTGGATCTTTTCTGGTACACTTCCGGATAATCTGCTCAAGCCCCGGTGACAACCTTTCTTTTATTGTGCCACGCCTGCTGCCATTCTGCAGCCGCTCCATTCCGGCTCCCGGATGCTGCCCCATAGCCAGATGATATAAAGTGGCTCCAAGACTGTATATATCTGACCGTGCATCCGTCTCCCCACTTCCGCCGAACTGCTCCGGTGCCGCATATCCAACGGTTCCCAGGCACACTGTATCCATTCCGTTTTCCCCTTTAAATTCCCTGGCTGTTCCAAAATCGATCAACGCCAGCGTTCCATCCGTTTTTTCAATGATATTTGCTGGCTTCATATCCCGATAGATCACCGCTGGTGACTGTGCATGCAGATACCCAAGCACTTCACAAAGTTCCATCCCCCAACGAACAACCTGCTCTTCGGGCTGCCTTCCTTCCCGCTCCAGCCGCTCACTTAAAGGCTGCCCTTGGATGTAATCCATCACAAGAAAAAAGCGGCCTTTTTCTTCCACCACGTCAATAATCCCCGGCAGCCCCGGATGCTGCAGCCTTTTTAACATATCTATTTCCCGCAAAAGCCCCCGCTTTGCCAGCTCCATATCCGTCTCTGTGCCATTTCGCAGTTCCTTGATCGCCCACTGTCGGTTCACTGTTTCATTTACTGCCAGATATACCCGACTCATTCCACCGTGACCGATTTCCTGTAAAATCCGATATTTTCCACCGATCAGACTGCCACACAGCAGACAGGTATCCTCCCTGTCTTTCATCCTATCACGCCTTTCCCTCTCTCAACTGTTGCCCAAGTATATACAACTGAACCCATCAGCGTCAATCTGGCAATTTGACTGAAAATGGGCACTATACAACATGCACAATCAGCGCCACAAAATTCACAAAACCGCATATATTCTGACTTTACGCAAAAAAAGGACCCCAAAAACAACTGTTTTTGAAGTCCCACTTTTTTTCATTTTTATGCAATTTTTTTCTTCCGCTGAAGCAGCGAAAATGCGATCAGACAGATGATCACTGACGTCAGCGATCCGGCTGCCGTTGCCAATCCCATCGGGAATAACGTATCCGGAAAGAATTTAGATGTCAGATACACACCCGGCACACGCACCAGCACAATGGCGGTGATATTGTGGATAAAGGACAGTTCTGACCGGCCGCACGCACAGAAATATCCGCTGAAACTGAAATGAATGCCTGCAAAGATACAATCCCAGATATAACCACGAATGTACTGTGTACCCAGTAAGACAACCGTCGCATCCGCCGTAAACAATCCGACCACCGGTGCCGCCGCAAACTGTATGATAACTGCGATGATCACACCAAATCCAACCGTGATTCCGATGGAGTACCGCAGCGTCTTGATGGCACGTTCCGGTTTTCCTGCACCGATATTCTGTGCCCCCAATGCTGACACGGTAGACAGCATGGACGACGGCACAAGGAATAAGAAACTGATGATTTTTTCCACAATTCCGACTGCTGCCGCATCATTCAGACCACGGCGGTTTGCAATGACCGTAATTACAATAAACGCAATCTGGATCAGGCCATCCTGCAGCGCAATCGGAATACCGATACGTACGATCTGTCCCATCACAGTTTTCTCCGGTCGAAAATCCTTTTTGCTTACTTTTATGCCGATACCACGCCGCTTAATGACATACAATGCGATCACAACGCTTAACGCCTGCGCCAGTGTCGTACCAAGAGCTGCTCCCGCCGGTCCCAGATGCAGACCACCCATAAAAATATAATCAAAGCCAATATTTGCCGCACAGGCAATCGCAATAAAATACATCGGACTCTTGGAATCACCAAGGCCACGAAAAATTGAACTGATGATATTGTATGCTGTAATGCACGGAATTCCGATAAAGCAGATCGTCAGATAAGCTACGGTTCCTTTCACCGCCTCCTGCGGTGTGGACATCACAGCTACGATTGGACGCACAAGCATCAGAAAAACCGCCATCATCACAACAGCCACGATCATAAACAAAATCACAGTATTTCCAATCGTTTTTGCGGCTTTCTCCCTGTCGCGACCTCCCACAGCCTGCCCAATCACAACGGTAGTTCCCATTGCAAGACCGACAATCATAACTGTCAGCATATGCATCACCTGACTGCCTACCGACACCGCCGTAGTACTCGCTACGCCATCAAACTGACCGATAATAAACAAGTCTGCCATTCCGTATAATGTCTGTAAAAAATATGACAACAGATACGGCAGTGAAAAATAGATCATATTTTTTAAAATACTTCCTGTTGTAAGATTTCGTTCCATAGATTTCTCTCCCATTACTTACAAAAAACGCTCTGTATATCAGTAAACCTTACAACAATTACGATGTCAACCCTTTTTTCTCTCAGGCAGTGGCATTTTTTTGTCACAGAAGGTAGCACAAATGTTACACTTCACACACGCCATTCGCAAAGTGCACCCAAAAAGGGAGCTGCACAGCACTGCTGGACAGCTCCCTTGAATCACGCACCAAGTCTCACGTGCGTTCGACTTGAAACTTTGCATTCCCACGTTCCTATAAACTTACGCTTTTTATATCAGTCAAAATATTGACATGTACTATGCCTATACCGTCTGGTGTTTTGCAATGTACACTGGGAAAGAATCTGTTCCTTTTAATTCTTTTCCGGCAGTAATCACAACATCTTTATCTGTAATGATATACTCTGCTTTTACATCCGGCTCAACGACCGTATCCTGCATCAGTACACAATTTTTCACAACTGCGCCTTTTCCAACTTTCACCCCGCGGAAAAGAATACAATTTTCTACAGTTCCCTCGATCACGCAGCCATCCGCAGCCATTGTATTTTTTACAACCGTGCCATTGATGTAACGAGTCGGGTTGTCATCTCTCAGTTTCGTATAAATTGGTCCGCCTGCAAACAATCCTTCCAGATTCTCATCCTCGAGCAGTTTCAGATTCTCCTGGAAATAACTCTTCATATCACAGATGCGGGAAGCATATCCCTCATATCTGTGACCATAGATTTTAATTGTATCTACCTGATTTGCCAGGATGTCACGCTCCAGGAAAACATTTCCGCGGATAAATGCATCATCGATCAGATCGATCAGATACTCACGGTTGAAACAGTAAATATTCATACCAAGATTATGTGCACCTTTTTCTTTTGTATTGATATGCCATTTGTTTACCCGGCCATTTTCATCAAAATCAAAGGTATAATACATATCCTTCCTTGCATTTTCCGCTTTCAGTAATCCTTCCGGAATCTCTTCCACGGTGTATGCAACCGTTATATCCGCATCATTTTGTTCATGGGTTGCAACCAGTTTTCTGAAATCAAAGTTCACAGCAATATTTGTATCTGTCATGATGACATATTTTTCTTTCTGCTTTTTCAGGTAATCCAGTGTGTGCTCTAATGCATCAATACGTCCACTGTGCAGGTTCATGCCCTTCTCTGCATATGGCGGCCAGATTGTCAATCCACCATTCTTACGAACCAGATCCCACTCACGACCAGAACCGAGATGATCCATCAGGGAATGATATTTCTCACGCACTAGTACAGATACGTTGTTAATGCCACTGTTTACCATACTGGAAAGCACAAAATCTATCAAACGGTATCGGCTGGCAAAAGGGACGGATCCCATCAGGCGCTCATTGACAAGCTCCGAAATGAGAGAATCATAGTAATTAGGGAAAATGATTCCCAGTGCGCTAATATTTGACTTTACCATTCTTCCTCACCATCCTTTACATTTTCTCGAACCATAGCAGTAGAGCCTACCATTGCGCCATCTCCTACGTAGACACCCGGTCCAATAGTAGCAACGCCTTTCTCCTCACCATCTTTTGTCACACCAATCTTGGCATTTTCTCCAATGACAGCATCTTCTCCGATAATACAATGCTCTACTACAGCACCTGATTTAATCACAGTGCCACCCATGACAACCGCATCCCTGACAACAGCACCCGGTGCTACTTTTACACCGGCAAACAGTACAGAATGCTCTACCTCACCGTCGATCCGGCATCCGTCTGTGATCATAGAATTTTTAATCACTGCATGCGCACCAATCTTGTGACCAGTCATACCACTGTTTCGGCTGTAGATTTTCCAGTCATCATCAAACAGATCAATACCACTGTTTTTCGGATCAAGAACCTCCATATTAGCTTCCCACAGAGAAGAAATCGTTCCGACATCTTTCCAGTAGCCACTGAAGTGATATGCATACATCTCTCTGCCGTCACGCAGCAGATTCGGAATAATATTGTTACCGAAATCGTTTTCAGATTCCGGATCTTCCTCATCTTCGATCAGATATTTACGCAGTACATCCCAGTTGAAAATGTAAATACCCATAGAAGCCAGATTTGACTTCGGATTTGCCGGTTTCTCCTGGAATTCTGTAATTTTATCATTCTCATCTGCAACCATCAGTCCAAACCTGGAAGCCTCTTCCCATGGCACTTCCATAACAGCCACGCTGAATTCTGCGCCTTTTTGCTTATGGAACTCCAGAAAGTCACTGTAGTCCTGTTTGCAGATCTGATCACCAGAAAGAATGATGACATATTTCGGATCATAACGCTCAATAAACGAAATGTTCTGGTAAATTGCATTCGCAGTTCCTTTGTACCAGTCGGAACCGGATGCTTTCTGATATGGTGGCAATACATGGACACCTCCGTGTAAACGGTCAAGGTCCCAGGGTTGTCCATTTCCAATGTACTCATTCAAAACAAGTGGCTGATACTGTGTCAGAATACCTACGGTATCAATACCGGAATTTATACAATTGGATAACGGAAAATCAATGATTCGGTATTTTCCGCCAAATGGAACTGCAGGTTTTGCAAGCTTTTGTGTCAGCGCATATAATCGTGAGCCCTGACCACCGGCAAGCAGCATAGCAATAATTTCTTTTTCCACTTCATATCCCCCTCTAAAAAATTAGTATTTATTCCCATAATTTTCAAATGGTTAGTATGGGTATTAATTATATTATACTGCATATTTACCAATTTTTAAAGTGTATTTTGCGTTTTTCTCAATATTTTTTACAATGATTTTCTTTTGTTTTTACATTTTTTCATAATTTTATACAAAGCAACATTTTTCCCTTTTGTTTGATAGGAAATTCATCGTAATTTCCTATCAAACAAAAGGAGCAGCCGATTGTTTCGCTGCTCCTGTCTTACTTTTTTATAACTATTTTTTACAAATCTGCTTTGTTCTGAATAGCTGCACTGCCATATGCCTAGCGATATATAATATCTTCTCTGCCTGGTCCGTTGGAAACCATAGTGATTGGGAAACCAATCTGCTCCTCGATGAACTCTACATATTTGCGGCAGTTTTCCGGAAGATCTTCGTATTTTTTGATTCCGCGGATATCGCATTTCCATCCCGGTAATGTCTTTAATACCGGTTTTGCTTTCTCCAATTTTGCAGTGGTCGGGAACTCAGTGGTTACCTCACCGTCAATCTCGTAACCTACGCATACCGGAATCTCATCCAGATATCCAAGTACATCCAGTACGGTAAATGCTACATCTGTAGTACCCTGCAGACGGCATCCATATTTGCTGGCGACACAGTCGAACCATCCCATACGTCTCGGTCTGCCTGTTGTAGCGCCGTACTCGCCACCGTCGCCGCCGCGTCTTCTCAGCTCATCAGCTTCGTCACCAAAGATCTCGCTGACAAATGCGCCTGCACCTACTGCACTTGAGTATGCTTTGCAGACTGTAATGATCTTCTTGATCTCGTATGGCGGGATACCTGCGCCGATTGCGCCATATGCTGCCAGTGTGGAAGAAGATGTAACCATCGGATAAATTCCGTGATCCGGATCTTTTAATGTACCAAGCTGACCCTCTAACAGGATTTCTTTGCCCTCTTTGATTGCATTCCACAGATAAGCAGATACGTCACATACGTATGGCTCTACCATCTCTTTATACTGGTGCAGAGTCTCCAATAACTCATCCGGATTCAGTAACGGTTTGTGATACAGGTGCTCTAAAGTAACGTTCTTTGTCTCGCAGACACTGACAACTTTCTCTTTTAAAAGCTCCTCATCAAATAATTCACTTACCTGAAAACCGATTTTTGCATATTTATCTGAGTAGAATGGTGCAATACCGGATTTTGTGGAACCGAATGATTTACCACCCAGACGCTCCTCCTCGTACTGATCGAATAATACATGATATGGCATAACCATCTGCGCACGGTCAGATACAAGAATTTTTGGCATTGGCACACCTTTTGCTACGATGTCCTGGATCTCTTTGAACAGTACCGGAATATTTAATGCAACACCATTACCGATGATGCTTGTTGTATGTCCATAAAAACATCCTGACGGAAGTGTATGAAGTGCAAATTTACCATAATTGTTCACGATTGTGTGACCTGCATTTGCGCCACCCTGGAAACGAACAATAATATCTGCCTCTTTTGCCAACATGTCGGTGATTTTACCTTTTCCTTCATCACCCCAGTTTGCTCCTACTACAGCTTTTACCATAATTACAGATTCCTCCTTCGGCATTATAAAAGACAGGTGTAAAACCTGCCTTTTTTATTTTCCGTTTTACTTTATGATTATACACGATTCTATACAAGATGTAAAATCTTTTTTCTAATATATATCGTCGATTCATAAGCAAAGCTAATAAGTTTTTTACTATTATATTACATTTATATCACTCAGCAAAAATTTCATCCGTCTTCCCCACGCTTAGTGCTCCACGCACTTGAAGCGGAGAATGCTTATTCTGCGTCCAAAAAATCCTCTGCATTAATTTTGTCCAGATAAAAAAACGTCATCGTAGCTTTCGCGATCTCACGGTCATTCTCATCTGTGATCATCACATCATACACACACATCTTTTTACCAATCTTGATCTCACGGGATTCTCCGATCAGCTTTTTACAATTCATGGCCGGACGCAGGTAGTTGATATTACCGGATACCGTCGTCACATATCTGCCACGGCTGGTTGCTGCCGCACCGCCAACAGTATCCACCAGTGTAAAAAGTACCCCACCGTGCGTGGAACCGATTGGATTTGCATGACGTTCATCCAGAACGATCTCAGCCTTTGCGTAACCTTCCCGAAGTTCAACAGTCCGAATCCCTGTATGCTTAATATATCCCATATTTCGGATTTCTTTTAACTTCTCAAAATCCATGTTATGCATCCACCTCAATTGCTTTTGTCGCTGTTACAGCCAAAGCACCTGGTCCAATATGACATGCGATACTTAAGGATAACGGATTCAGCACGATCTCGTGATCTGGAAATGCTTCCTGTACTTCTTTCTTGAACTCTTCTGCCGCTTCCAGATCATGAGTATAAGCCATAGAAATGTGTACACCTGTACCGTCAGCGGAGCCAAAACGTTTCTCACAATCATCTTTGATCTGTTTGATCATGATATTTTTTGCCTGTTTTACGGTTCTTGCTTTTGCAAAAGCATCCAGCTTCTCACCCTGAATCTGCAGAACCGGTTTCAGTTTCAGCAGAGTACCAAGTGCTGCTGCCGCCGGTGTGATACGGCCACCTTTTTTCAGATAATATAAGGTATCCAGCATAATATAAATACTGGATTCCATTTTATTCTCCATCAGTTTATCATAAATCTCCTGACCGGATTTGCCTGCCTCTGCAAGCTCCATGGCATCCAGTACAGACTGACGCTGTGTCACAGAAATACGCTGATTATCTACCACAAAGACTTTTCCATCATAATCCTGAGCCAGCATAGACGCTGTCGCACAAGTACTGGAAAGACCGCTGGACATCGGAATATGAATGATTTCATCATACTCCTCTAAAAGTTCATCCCAAAGCTCTGTAAAATTTGTCAGAATCGGTGTGGATGTATGAATATCAGCACCTTCTGTCAATCTCTCATAAAACTGTTCCTGGGTCAGATCAATATCCTCCAGAAGCATTTCTTCATTAATATAAAACGGCATCGGCATGACGCGGATTCCAAGTTCTTTTGCCTGTGCCTGAGTAATTCCACTGTTGCTATCTGTCACAATTGCTACTTTACTCAAATTTTCATTCCTCCGTTTTTTCTCTCTTGCTCTATACTCTATTTTTATCAGTACTACAAATAGTAACATACCGCAAGAGAAAAAACAACCGTCTTACTGGAATAATTCGTCTCCGCTCTTGAAACCGAAAGCCGGATGATAATCAAATTTTACAGCTCCTACCGGGATCTCCGGTCCAACTGCCTTCTTGATTCGTGCAATTCCTTCGTTTCCAAAACCTGCACATAACTCAATAGCGCCACATCCGTTTGCAACCAGTTCCTTTGCCGCTGCCTCTGCCTGCTCGTAAGTAGAGCATCCTACGACATGTAACGTAAGTGTCTCGGACGGAATTACTGCTTTCTGCTCCTGCGGGTTCTGTCCTGGTGCTACATAAATAAAAGCTGCATTAATCATGATATTATCCTCCTCATGCTTCTTTTGAATTATTCCGCTTCTTCTGCAAAAAATATATGTATTTTGAATTTTCTCGGAACAGCTTTATTTTAATACTACTAAAAAAACTTGTAAAGTCCGTCCCCGCCTGTATTTTAAACATTTTTGCTGAATTGTATTTTCTCTTGTTCTTATTTCACACATTTTTAACGCCGCCAGATACCTTCCTTTTTCTATAAGAACACTTCTATAATAAATAAAGCATCTTAGCAGATTGATTTACCCACTACTTAATCCCGCTTCTGCGCCTTCTGACAAATTTCTTCCAGGTTCAATCCATACCGGAAAGCAATATCCCGGGCATAACTCAGACCGTCCGGTGTCGTTCTGCTGATACGGTAACTTCGCACACCGTCCTCTTTATTTTCCATCTGTGCCACCAGATTATCAATCTTGCTGCGGTTTCCCGGATAATTATTGTACTCCGCAATCTTCATCGGCAGATCATGAATGTGCGTTACAAACAGGCCGCAGCAGCCAATCACGCCAATTCCTGTCAGCACTTCCGAAGCAATATAACCGGCCTCCAGGCCACTGGTACTGGAAAAAGACTCGTCCATCAAAAGCATGTCCGTGTCAGCGAGCCGCCCTAAAATCTCACTCAGACGGGCACACTCACTTTCCAGACGTCCCTTTCCAAAATTATTTTCATCGGAAACTGGAAAATGCGTAAAAATTCCCGTCATCGGACTCATTTTTGCCTGATGCGCAGGCACAAACAAACCAAGCTGACATAACGCCTGCGCCATTCCAACAGAATAGGCAAAAATTGATTTTCCACCGTGATTCGGTCCTGTCACAATATAAAAACGCCCGTTTTCATCTAGCATAAACTCATTGGAAACCACCGTTTTCTCCACACCGCGCATGGCAAGCATCGGATTGTAGACTTGTTTTAACTCACAAACCTTGTCCTCCACCGAACAGATCTGTGGCCGGCACATTTCAAATCCATGAGTCCGCATATCCAGAATAAACTTCACCCCAGCTGTCAGAAAGCGAATGTCATCCAACACTGCCACAAACATCGCTGTGTTTTCCTTATAATAATTCTGAATGATCGGTTCAAAAGCCCGCAAGGACTTTTCAAAAATAGTCTGCAGCGCACTTCCCATAGAATAATTCAATGACTTCTGTTCCTCCCCATGCAGTCCCTTTTGCAGCGGATACAGCGGAGTCATCATAACCTGACGGTCATTCAGCCGGTGCTTCATCAGTTTATTAATGATGCTTCCCGCCGAAAACTCCTTTTCATTAATAGAAATAATCCCTGCTTCCTTCGGTCGCAGATTTTCATCCAGGTTAATGCCGATGGTCACACTCTTCAGATAGCCAAAGTTTTTTCCTGTACATGCCATTTCCCTCTTCAGGTTTTGATACTCTTCACTGCAGGACACCGCATAAATCTGCGCGCGGAACCGTTTCATGCCCTCCGATATAATATCAGACTCCGGATTTTTCTCCAGTTCGTCAAAAACATCGGCAAACATATCCACCAGTTCCTCATACATTTCCAGATAACGCACGGCACTCAGCGCTGAATCCACAGAAAAATCACTCCCCAGCACACGGCGCAGATCATTTACATTCTGAATTTCTGAGACAGACCTGCAAAATACCTCATAAAGCTTTGGATGCTCCACCAGATCTTCCACGATAGCCTGCCGATATTCCAGTACCTGTGGATCCGCAGAAAAAAACTTTTCCAATGTCAGATCCGAGTAGCCCCGATACCGGTCATTTTGCAATACCACCATATCATCAATCTGTAACGTCCGGATAAACTCAAACGATTTCATCTTCACTTCCTTCGCCGGATCATACTCCGGCGGATATAAAAACCGGAAACCTGTCATTTTGTCTATTTCCTCCCATGACTTGTTTATCTACTATATATAAATTTCTTTAAGTTCCCTAATCTCCACAACGCGCCTCTTCAGATTTTATAACTGTTGCCTTTTCTTACCTCTAAAACGCATCACAAGTACAACAATTATACTCAGCACCAGTGCTCCGCTGCTGTCGATCAACACATCCGTAAACCTGCCGGCTCTTCCCGGCACAAACAACTGATGAAATTCATCCGTACACGCATAACCGAATGTCATCGCAAAAGATGCAATATTTCTCCATTTTCCACGGATACCGGACACCCAGAATGCTGTCAGAAACGATATACACAAAATAATATATTCCGTCACATGCGCTCCTTTTCGCACCAGTGTAGAAATCACACCCAATAGATCTGCATCCGATAATTTTGAGAACAATCCCAGCTTTGCCCGTACATTTAAAAATAGCTGCACAAAAAAATTGCTTAAATTTGATGACTCTTGCGCATGCTGGCTGGAAAAGCAAAAAATCATAACTGCTACAGCAAGCGGAAAAAGCCAGATGAAATATTTCTTATTAGAATAATTTTTCATAAACGATATGTTCCTATACTTCTATTAATAATCTTTTATAACACTCTTTGTTTTCAGTCACATAACTTATTGATTTTTGTAATCCTCCAGTATACTTCCTATCTTTTTTTCTCTATTGGAAGAAAGGAAGCTTACGGTTCCCTTTCCCTTACACTTATTCTACTGTTTCTTCATCAACGCTTCACATATCTGAGTTTCAACATAATCTGGTGCAAACTGTACTGCAATCTTGTATATCTGTTCGATCCAACTCTAATGTACCAATTTGTCAATAATATCTTGCACCTTCTCCGACTGTATCAGCCGCATCATCTTTTCATCCCCACCTTCAACCTCTGGCTTACCACACCTAAGACTATCCGTATGCTCTGACACACAACAATCTTTATACCAGCACTCACCCATAAGAGCACCTTTAACAGACCACTTTTCATTTTGTGTAAATTCACCAGCCAATGACTTCATCACACGTTCTGTAGAATATCTCTTAAATCCTGCTATGTACTGTAATGTTTTCTCATCATCAATCCTTGATAAGTCGATTCTGTGATTCCCAACTGCCGCCAAAACCTCCTCACGGATTTTTATTTTATCCGTCTTTCTGGTGTTCGTCCATTCTACCAGCTTGTCAAATGCAAGAATTAGGTACTCAAAACATATCATATCCAGAATTACAATCTTTCCTTCCAACTTATCTGTTATTGATTTCAACATACGATACTTATTGCGAATGTCCTGATTATCAACCACATAATCAAATGCAACATAGTATTCATCGTCATCTCTAATATCCAAGTCTATTAATGCATCCAATAATCCCTGATTGCTTCCTTTACTCTCAACTACAAGCTCATTGTCAAAGAAAAGCTGATTAACTAATTTCCAGAAGTGAAGACCTGCGCCGGTATCCTCTGTCCATAAATATCTCATATCACAACTCCTCTTCTAGTGTTATCCTGTTATTATCAAACTTCAGCA
>NZ_CAKRAS010000026.1 GCF_934295145.1 uncultured Eubacterium sp.
TGGGAAGATGTTCTTCCTAATTTACGATATTTTGCCATTTTAATAGCCCTCCATTATTGTGGTTCATCCGGCAACGCTCTTTGGACTTAGATACCGAATGTGATGCGGGGAGACAGCTGTCTGCCCTGTTGATATTCCTCCACTCATGAATGACGACAGATTAACGCCCATCGGTCTTATATTCTCTGCCGATTAATGAGTTATTATAAAAGAATTATTCTACTCTTCGCCCTGGTTGAGCTGTAAGCCTAACTCTTTTAATTTTGCCAGTACTTCTTCTAAAGACTTGCGTCCAAGATTACGAACTTTCATCATGTCTTCCGGTGTTCTGTTTGTCAACTCTTCTACAGTGTTGATTCCAGCTCTCTTCAGGCAGTTGTAAGAACGAACGGATAATTCAAGTTCATCAATGTTCATTTCCAGAACTTTCTCTTTTGCGTTGTCTTCTTTCTCAATCATGACTTCTGCTGTCTTAGCATTCTCAGACAGGTCGATGAAGAGATTCAGATGCTCGCTTAATACTTTTGCTGCAAGGCTGACAGCCTCATCCGGCTCAAGTGTTCCGTTTGTATGAACATCTAATGTAAGTTTATCATAGTCAGTGATCTGACCTACACGTGTATTCTGAATTGTCAGGTTTACACGATCAACCGGTGTGTAGATTGCATCTACAGCGATAACGCCGATCGGTACATCTTCGCCTTTGTTTTTATCTGAGCTTACGTATCCACGTCCTTTTGTAATTGTCAGTTCCATGTATAACTTGGAATCTACACCACCGTTTAAGTGAGCAATTACAAGATCCGGGTTCATGATCTGGATATCCGGATCAGCCTGGATATCAGCTGCAGTAACAACGCCTTCACCTTCAAATTCAATGTAAGCAACTTTAGATTCATTTGTCGGACTGGTATTCTTTAAAGCCAAATTTTTGATGTTCATGATGATCTCAGTAACATCCTCTTTAACACCTGGGATTGAGCTGAACTCATGTAAAACACCATCAATCTTTACCTGACTAACTGCTGCTCCCGGCAATGAAGAAAGCATGATTCTTCTCAGGGAATTACCAAGAGTAATGCCGTAACCTCTTTCGAGCGGCTCTACGACAAATTTGCCATACTTTTTGTCTTCTGAAATTTCAGCAATCTCAATTTTTGGTTTTTCGAAATCGAACACTGTACGTCCCTCCTTAAATTTTATACTAATCAGTGCTTTTATTTTAAGACACAAAAATCATCCGCCTGCATGATGCCATGAAGCGTCTGATTTTTGTGCAAATTCGGCACTGCTCGTTGCCTACATGATTATTTAGAATATAACTCGACGATAAGCATCTCGTCTACCGGTACATCGATCATCTCGCGTGTCGGTAACTCTTTAACTTCGCCTTTCAGGTTCTCCTGATCAACATCAAGCCATTCCGGAACGAGACGACCTGCTGTTACCTCAAGGATATCTTTATATCTCTGAGAGCTTTTAGCGTTCTCTTTGATTTCGATTGTGTCACCAGCTTTTACTAAGTAAGACGGAATGTTTACGCATTTGCCGTTTACTAATACATGCTTGTGATCTACGATCTGTCTAGCTTCTTTTCTTGTTCTAGCTAATCCAAGACGGAATACTACGTTGTCAAGTCTGCTCTCAAGAATTGTCATGAGGTTTGCACCAGTCATGCCTTTCATTCTATCAGCTTTCTCATAGTAGTTGTGGAAAGGTTTCTCCAGAACTCCGTAGATGAATTTTGCTTTCTGTTTTTCTCTTAACTGAAGACCATACTCAGAGATCTTCTTGTTTGCTCTTTTTGACTGTCTATTTGATTTTTTATCAATTCCTAAATAAATCGGATCCATACCAAGGGATCTGCATCTTTTAAGAACAGGTACTCTATTTACTGCCATCTCAGACTACACCTCCTAATTAGACTCTTCTACGTTTTGGCGGACGACAACCGTTGTGAGGTACCGGAGTAACGTCTGTGATACTTGTTACTTCAAGGCCGCTTGCGGAAAGAGCACGGATAGCTGCTTCTCTTCCTGAACCCGGTCCTTTTACGAATACGTCTACTGTTTTAAGACCATGAATGAGCGCTGCTTTTGTAGCAGTCTCTGCTGCCATCTGTGCAGCATAAGGAGTAGATTTTCTTGAACCTCTAAATCCAAGACCACCGGCACTTGCCCATGATAAAGCATTGCCTTCAGCGTCTGTCAATGTAACGATTGTATTATTGAAAGAAGACTGAATATGTGCCTGTCCACGTTCAACGTTTTTCTTTACACGCTTTTTAGTCACTTTCTTTGTAACTTTCTTAGCCATAATTAAACTAACCTACTTTCTACAGATTTTTGTCAAAATGCATTGCGGTCTGTCTTCAGGACGACCTCTCTATCTCAATGCATTATTTTTTCTTGTTTGCTACTGTTCTCTTCGGACCTTTTCTTGTTCTAGCATTGGTCTTTGTTTTCTGACCACGAACCGGAAGTCCTTTTCTGTGACGGATACCACGATAGCATCCAATCTCCTGAAGTCTCTTGATGTTCATAGCAACTTCTCTTCTTAAGTCACCTTCTACTGTCTGAGACTCATCGATTACTGCACTGATTCTCTTAACATCATCATCTGTTAAGTCTTTGCAGCGGATATTAGGATCAACTTTTGCTTCTGCAAGAATACGATTGGAACTTGCAACGCCAATACCATAAATATAAGTCAAGCCAATCTCTACACGTTTTTCTCTTGGTAAATCTACACCTGCGATACGAGCCATGTGTGTTTACACCTCCATAATGATTTCGTTTTCTTAGTTACATTCCGATACATTTTATGCAGCTCCGGATTACCCGGCCTGAAATGTGTGCACAACCTGTATCAGCTGTTCATTAATGCTTCTATATTATAATAGAAACATTACAGTGTCGTTTTATCTTCCGCCATGAACAGCAAAATTCAGAGGGAATCTTGCTGCAGCCGCACATCCGGAAAATTTCAGGAGACGCTGTAATCCCTTCTGATTCAAACAGATCCTGTTCCAAATTGGTACTCTGTGGCAGAGTGCTCCACGGAGGAACGGATTAGCAGTTTCGCGTTGTCTCCAACCTGCTCTCATCATCTATTTAAAGAATGATTAACCCTGTCTCTGTTTGTGCTTCGGATTTTCACAGATAATTCTGATGCTTCCTTTTCTTTTAATTACTTTGCATTTTTCGCAAATAGGTTTAACTGATGATCTTACCTTCACAGCAAATCCTCCTTTCCTTAAACAAAAAAACTCCATACTATAAAGCTTTTTCGTTTTGTGAATAGAAGCCAGGAAATATACATAATATTCCCTTGGTTCTCCAAAAGCGTCATTAAGCATTATAGCATGGAGTATTCATGATTGCAAGATTTTTTTCTAAGATTTTTTCATTCTTTTTGTACGAAAATAAGTACTCTTACTTATCTCTCCAGGTAATTCTGCCCTTTGTCAGATCATACGGAGAAAGTGCTACTTTCACCTGATCACCCGGTAAAATACGGATAAAGTTAGTACGCAGTTTACCACTGATATGAGCAAGTACCTGATGACCATTCTCTAATTCTACCTGAAACATCGCATTCGGAAGTTTCTCTACAACGGTTCCGGTCATTTCAATTACATCTGCTTTTGACATTGATTTGCCTCCTGTTATTATTCTGCTGTAAATCTACTCGGCTCTGATTGATTTTATTCTGCCTCATTTAAATACTGTTTATACAGTTTGAGTGCCCGCTTAACGTTCAGATCGCTCCAGGACTCTTCTTTCTGAAATATCTCCTCTACCTCGGCAGGCAGTCTACGGATCAGCTGGATATGTCTACGGTTTTTGCGCTTTGGCTGCGCACACAGCTTCAGCGTACCATCCGCAACATAGACAAAATTGCCCTCTTCTCCGGTGATAACATAATAATGTCCCTTATCATGTCCCGCCATTGACAATGCCAGTTCTACATGCATCCCAGTCCTCCGTTCTGCATCAGAATGCGCTCATCCTCTGTCAGTGTTAGAATTTCCGGCTCACCGTCTGTGATCAGAATTGTATTCTCGTAATGAGCAGACAGAGAACCATCCTCTGTGATAACAGTCCAGTCATCATCCGTCCATTCTACATCATAACGTCCGGCATTTACCATTGGCTCAATAGCCAGTGTCATACCCGGACGCAGACGGATGCCTCTGCTTTTCTGGATAAAATTCGGAATCTGTGGATCTTCATGTAATTCACAGCCTACACCGTGTCCTACCAGATCTCTGACCACGCCGTATCCGAATTTCTCACAATATGCACCGATGGCATTGGAAATCTCATGTAAATGATTGCCAGCCTTGGCGTATTTGATTCCTTCAAAAAAGCTCTGTCTGGTACGTTCGATCAATAACCGCGCTTCTTCTGAAACTTCACCGATCGCATGAGTTCTTGCAGCATCTGAATGATAGCCTTTATAGATACATCCCATATCAAGACTTACAATATCACCGTCTTTGATGATTCTTTTTGCTGACGGGATACCATGTACTACCTCATTATTAATGGAAACACACACGGATCCCGGAAAGCCACCATAATTTTTAAAATTCGGTACACAGCCGCAGCTTCGGATCATATCTTCTGCAATGCTGTCTACTTCCAGGGTGGACATTCCTGCTTTCAGCTCTTTTCCAAGATCCTGATGAATCTTGGCAATGATATGGCAAGACTTGCGGATCAACTCAATTTCACGTTCAGATTTAATAGTTACTGACATCTCATCCTCCATTCTGGAGCCTTAAGCTTCTAACATTTTCACAATTTCCTCAAAAACAGTTTCCATCGGCTGCGTGCCGTCTACTGTCTTCAAGATCCCCTGATCACCATAATAGTCGATCAGCGGTTTTGTCTGTGCATGGTATACATCCAGACGTTTTTTTACGGTCTCCGGTTTGTCATCATCACGGAGAACTACAGGCTCACCGCAACGATCACAAATTCCAGGTTTCTTCGTTGGAATATTGACAATATGATATGTTGCACCACAATTTAAGCATGCTCGTCTACCGGACATTCTGGAAATAATGTTCTCATCCGGAACATCTACATTGACCGCATAGTCCATTTTCTCATTGCGCTCATTTAAGGCTTCTGTCAGACACTCTGCCTGCGGAATTGTTCTTGGAAAACCATCCAGGATGAATCCGTTTTTGCAGTCATCCTCGGAAATACGGTCAACAACCAGATCACATGTCAGTTCATCCGGAACAAGAAGTCCCTCATCCATGTATGTTTTGGCCTTTTTACCAAGTTCTGTACCATTTTTGATATTTGCACGGAAAATATCTCCTGTGGAAATATGCGGAATATCAAATTTGTCTGAAATTTTCTTTGCCTGTGTTCCTTTTCCGGCACCTGGTGCCCCTAGCATAATTATTTTCATCTTTTTCCTCCTCCGATTTCTGAGCCGTCCCTTATCGCTCTCTCTACATTTTACAGGATAGATTGCTTTTTGAAAATATATGTTTTTATAAAATTACTGTAAAACACAATTGGAGATACCTGTAGTTCAAGTATCTCCAACTGTACATTAATCGTTTAAAAATCCTTTATAATTCCGAACTAACATCCGGGATTCGATCTGCTTTAAGGTCTCGATGATAACACCAACGATGATGATCAGAGATGTTCCACCAAATGAGATAGATGCATTGAATGCTCCCTCAAAGAAGATTGGAATAACTGCAACAATTACCAGGCCTACGGCACCGATAAAGATGATGTAGTTTAAGATTTTTGTCAGATAGTCACTGGTCGGTTTACCTGGACGGATGCCCGGGATAAATCCTCCCTGTTTTTTCATATTGTCTGCAATTTCCAGCGGATTGAATGTAATAGATGTATAGAAATATGCAAATGCAATAACTAATACAATATATACAATTAATCCAATAGAGTAAATCGGTTCATTGAAATCGCACCAGTTGGACTGATTTAACATTTTAAGAATTGTACCGCCAATTCCGTTTCCACCTGATTTACCAAGCAGCTGCATGATGATCAGAGGGAACATGAACAGGGACTGTGCAAAGATGATTGGAATAACTCCGGCTGTATTCACTTTTAATGGAATATAGGAGGACTGTCCGCCAATCTGCTTTCTTCCCTGAACCTTTCTGGAATACTGTACCGGAATTCTCCGCTCAGCACCCTGTAAAGTTACAGTCAGTACGGTTACCGCAATGATAATTGCAACGATGATTGCAAGGTTCAGTACCTGGAATGCAATTTCTTTTCCTTTTACAAACTGTTCAAATAATAATGTAAGATCCTGCGGAATTCTGGAGATAATATTGATTGTCAATACAATGGAAATACCATTTCCTACACCATTCTCCGTAATTCTCTCACCAATCCACATAATAACTGTGGATCCAGCTGTTAATGTAACAACGGCTGTGATGATATTTAATGCATTATACTCCAGAAGCAGACCACTTTTACCGAATCCAATTGCCATAGCTAAGGATTCCATTAATGCAAGTGCAACTGTAAGATAACGCGTGATCGCAGTCATCTTTTTACGACCTTCTTCTCCGTCTTTCTGCAGTTCTTCCAGTTTTGGAATCGCAATTGTTAAAAGCTGGATAATGATAGAAGACGTAATGTATGGAGTAATATTTAATGCAAATACCGACATCTTCTCAAAAGAACCGCCGGTAATTGCATCAAAAAATCCGAAAGCGCTGCCTGAGTTTCCTGAAAACCATTCTGAGAAATAGTTTCCATTTACTCCCGGAATCGGAAGCTGTGTACCGATTCGTACCACAACTAACATGAGCAGGGTATAAATGATACGGCTTCTGATTTCCTTGAGTTTAAATGCGTTACGGACTGTTTCAAGCATTAGATCACCTCTGCATTTCCGCCAAGTGCCTCAATTTTTTCTTTTGCTGATGCACTGAAAGCGTTTGCCTGAACTGTAAGTTTCTTTGTCAGTTCACCGTTACCAAGGATTTTAACGCCATCTCTTGGGTTTTTAACGATTCCTGCCTCGATCAGAGTATCTACAGTTACAACTGTATCATTCTCAAATCTCTCAAGTGCGGAAACGTTTACAGAAACGATTTCTTTAGAGTTTCTGCAAGTGAATCCTCTTTTCGGGATTCTTCTGTATAATGGCATCTGACCACCTTCAAAGCCTGGTCTTGGAGCTCCGGAACGAGCTTTCTGTCCTTTATGGCCTTTACCTGCTGTCTTACCATTTCCTGAACCGTGTCCACGGCCTCTTCTGAAGTTATCGCTGTGTTTTGAACCTTCTGCTGGTTTTAAGTTTGATAAATCCATCGTGGCACCTCCTAACTATTAGATTTCTTCTACTTTTACTAAATGTCTAACCTGCTGAATCATACCACGAACTGCTGCGTTATCCGGCATTTCTACAGTTTTGTTTACTTTTCTTAAACCTAAAGCTTCAACTGTTTTAACATGTTTCGGAACTGCACCGATTGTAGATTTCACAAGTGTGATTTTTAATTTACCTGCCATCTTATATCCCTCCTTAACCCAGGATCTCTTCTACGGATTTACCGCGAAGTCTAGCTACTTCTTCCGGGGATTTTAACTGGCTGAGCGCATTGATTGTAGCAAGTACAACGTTCTGCTTGTTATTGGATCCCAGAGATTTTGTACGGATGTTTTTGATACCAGCGAGCTCGCACACGTTACGTGCCGGACCACCAGCGATAACTCCAGTACCTTCCGGAGATCTTTTTAATAATACAGATGCACCTGTATGTTTACCAGTTGTATCATGTGTAATACTGTTGTTCTCGTCTAATTTAACCTCGATGAGTTTCTTCATTGCATCTTCTTTTCCTTTGCGGATTGCTTCCGGAATTTCAGTTGCTTTTCCTAAACCTGCACCAACATGACCGTTGCCATCGCCGACTACGACTAAAGCTGTAAAACGCATGTTACGTCCACCTTTAACAACTTTGGTTACACGTTTAATTGATACCACTTTTTCATTTAATTCCAACTGGCTGGGATCAATGATTGTACGTTTCATGTATTGTTTCCTCCTTGTTAAAAGTTTAATCCAGCTTCACGTGCTGCGTCTGCTAATGCCTGAATTTTTCCCTGATAAATGAAACCACCTCTGTCAAATACAACAGTTGTGATGCCTTTCTCAAGTGCCTTCTTAGCGATTGCTGTACCAACCTGAGCTGCTGCATCTACGTTATTTGTTTTCTCACAAGCTGCTTTTACATCTTTGTCCATTGTAGAAGCTGCACAAAGTGTATTTCCAACTGTATCATCAATAATCTGGGCGTACATATGATTATTGCTTCTAAAAACAGCTAAACGTGGTCTTTCAGCAGTACCTGCTAAATGATTACGCACTCTTTTGTGCTTTTTAACGCGAACTTCTGTTCTTGATTTCTTACTAACCATTACCTGTCACACCTCCAATTATTTCTTACCAGTCTTACCAACTTTACGTCTGATAACTTCATCAGCATATTTGATACCTTTTCCTTTGTAAGGCTCAGGTCTTCTCTTATCTCTGATTTCTGCTGCGTACTGGCCAACTTTTTCTTTATCAATACCTTTTACAATGATTTTGTTTCCATCAACAACTGCTTCTAAGCCTTCTGGATCAACCATCTCTACCGGATGAGAATATCCAAGGTTTAATGTCAGTTTGTTTCCAGATTTGGATGCTCTGTAACCAACACCGTTAACTTCCAGTGTTTTCTCGTAACCAGCTGTTACACCGATTACCATGTTGTGGATCAGAGTTCTTGTTAAACCATGTAAAGATTTCATTTTCTTTAAATCATTTGGTCTGGTTACAATGATCTCAGAACCTTCCTGTTTGATATCCATCTCTGCAGGTAACACTCTCTCAAGTGTTCCTTTAGGACCTTTTACAGTCACCTGATTATTTTCTGCGATTGTTACGGTTACTCCGTCCGGAATCGCGATTGGCATTCTTCCTATACGTGACATGCCCGTACCTCCTATATTCTGTATTGGTCGGCATCTGCCGACATGCATTGTTACACAGTATGTTCCACTTTTGCAGTGGAATTATACTTTTGGATCGTTTTTATATCTGTACCACCTTACAGCATTGTCTGTAAAGAGGTCTCTTAGTTCCCCTTTCAGAGAGCTAAGGAAGTTCTGCAAGCCACTCTCTGGCTCCAGAACTCTTCTGCTCGCTAAGCTCAAGCTACACCTTTGGCTTGCTTTCGCTAATCTCCCAGAAGGGCCTCGCACTAACCTCAATCTGCGCCTATGGCTTGATTTCGCTAAGTGGCTTCCGGCCTACCATACAAATGCTAATACTTCTCCGCCAACCTGAAGTTTTCTAGCTTCTTTGTCAGTGATAACGCCCTGGTTTGTAGAAAGGATTGCTGTTCCTAAACCACCCAGAACTTTCGGGATCTCGTTTTTGCTTGCATATACACGCAGACCCGGTTTGGAGATTCTCTTGATACCTGTGATGATTTTTTCGTTTTTATCAGCACCGTATTTCAGTGTAACACGGATTGTTTTGAAATTACCATCTTCAATGATCTCGTATTTTGCAATATATCCTTCGTTGAATAAAATCTCTGCGATAGCATTTTTCATTTTGGATGAAGGAATATCTACTGTATCATGTTTAGCAGTATTTGCATTACGGATTCTTGTAAGCATATCTGCGATTGGATCACTCATTGTCATGTTGTGTTTCCTCCTGTATTTTTACTCAGCTGCTTTCGGTCTACCAGCTTGCTTTCTTAACGCCCGGAATCTCACCTTTGTAAGCTAATTCACGGAAACATACTCTGCAGATACCATATTTCTTTAATACAGAATGCGGACGTCCACAGATATTGCAGCGTGTATATGCTCTGGTAGAGAATTTAGGTGTACGCTGCTGTTTGATTTTCATTGATTTCTTAGCCATTAAAGTCCCCTCCTGTTATTTAGCGAATGGCATGTTGAACATTGTCAGTAATTCACGTGCTTCTTCATCTGTGTTAGCTGTTGTAACGAAGATGATATCCATACCTCTTACTTTGTCAACTTTATCATACTCAATTTCAGGGAAAATTAACTGCTCTTTGATACCAAGTGCATAGTTACCTCTGCCGTCAAATGCATTTGCATTTACACCACGGAAGTCACGTACACGCGGTAATGCAAGGTTTACAAGACGATCAAGGAACTCATACATTTTCTCGCCTCTTAAAGTAACTTTGCATCCAATCGGCATACCTTCTCTGATTTTGAAGTTAGCGATGGAATTTTTAGCTTTTGTTGTAATCGGTTTCTGTCCTGCGATGATCTCAAGATCTTTCATAGCGGATTCAAGAATCTTTGCATTCTCTTTTGCCTCACCAACACCCATGTTGATAACAATTTTGTCAAGTTTCGGCACTTCCATGATATTTTTATATCCAAATTTTTTGATCATAGCATCTACGATCTCATTCTGATATGTCTCTTTCAGTCTACTCAACTTGCTGGACCTCCTCTCTTTGATTAATCAATCACTTCGCCAGTTGATTTAGCGAAACGAACTTTTTTGTCGCCGTCCATCTTGAAGCCTACACGTGTAGCTGCTCCTTTGTGAACATACATAACGTTAGAAATATCAATCGGTCCTTCCTGCTGAACGATACCGCCTGCCTGGTTAGCCATACTTGGTTTTGTATGTTTTGTAACCATGTTGATACCTTCAACAGTAACTGTGTTTTTCTTAGCGTTAACAGCGATTACTTTGCCTTCTTTGTCTTTATCTTTTCCAGCGATTACTTTAACTGTATCACCTTTTTTAATTTTCAGCATTAATCGGTACCTCCTATAATACTTCCGGAGCGAGGGAAACAATCTTCATGAACTGTTTCTCACGAAGTTCTCTTGCAACCGGTCCAAAAATACGAGTTCCTCTTGGAGTTTTGTCATCTTTGATGATAACAGCAGCGTTCTCATCAAATCTGATGTAGGAACCGTCTTTACGACGTGCGCCTCTTTTTGTACGAACAACTACAGCTTTTACAACGTCGCCTTTTTTAACAACTCCGCCTGGTGTTGCATCTTTAACTGTAGCTACAATAACATCACCAATGTTAGCATATCTTCTTGTAGAACCGCCCATAACACGGATGCAAAGTAATTCTTTTGCTCCTGTATTATCAGCTACTCTAAGTCTGCTTTCCTGTTGAATCATGCTGGCAGCCTCCTTCTTATTTTGCTTTCTCCATAATCTCTACAAGTCTCCATCTTTTATCTTTAGATAAAGGTCTTGTTTCCATAACTCTGACTGTATCACCGATACCACATTCATTGTTCTCGTCATGAGCTTTTAATTTATAAGTTTTTTTCACGATTTTGTTGTAAAGAGGATGTCTTACATTATCCTGGATAGCTACAACGATTGTTTTGTCCATCTTGTCGCTTACAACTTTACCAACACGTGTTTTTCTAAGATTTCTTTCTTCCACGATGCGTTCTCCTTTCATGGGTTACTCGCCAGGGGAATTACTCCGCTTTCTCAGTGATAACGGTCTGAATTCTGGCAATATTTTTTCTAACTTCTTTGATTCTTCCAGTATTGTCCAACTGATTTGTTGCGTTCTGGAATCTAAGATTGAAAAGTTCTTTTTTTGCAGCTACTAACTGTTCCTGTAACTGAGCAGCGCTCTGTGTTCTTAACTCTTTTAAATATTCACTAGATTTCATTCTTATTCACCGCCTTCTAAGTCTGCACGGGAAACGATTTTGCACTTGCATGGTAATTTGTGAGTTGCAAGTCTTAATGCTTCACGAGCAATTTCTTCAGACACACCGGAAATCTCGAATAATACGCGACCCGGTTTAACTACAGCTACCCAATATTCCAAAGCACCTTTTCCGGAACCCATACGTGTCTCAGCCGGTTTAGCTGTAACTGGTTTATCCGGGAAAATTTTAATCCAAACTTTACCACCACGTTTGATGTAACGTGTCATGGCAACACGGGCTGCCTCAATCTGGTTAGATTTGATCCAGCATGGCTCGAGAGCAACGATACCGTATTCACCGTTTGTAATCTTATTGCCTCTTAACGCTTTACCAGCCATTGTGCCACGGAACTGTTTACGTCTTTTAACTCTTTTTGGCATTAACATTATTTATCGCTCCCTTCCACTGCCTTTTTCGGAAGTACTTCACCTTTGTAGATCCATACTTTAACGCCTACTTTACCGTAGGTTGTATCTGCTTCTGCGAAACCGTAGTCGATATCAGCTCTCAGTGTCTGAAGCGGAATAGTACCTTCGCTGTAGAACTCTGTACGAGCCATATCTGCTCCACCAAGACGTCCGGAAACGGATGTTTTGATACCTTTAACGCCAGCTTTCATACTTCTGCCCATGCAGGATTTCATAGCACGACGGAAAGATACACGGTTCTCAAGCTGTGCTGCAATATTCTCTGCAACGAGCTGAGCGTCTTTGTCCGGTCTCTTAACTTCTTTGATATCTACGATTAATTTCTTATCTGTATATTTCTGAAGCTCTTTTTTCACTTTCTCGATCTCAGCTCCGCCTTTACCGATTACAACACCCGGTTTAGCTGTGTAAACGATAACTTTAACGCGGTCAGAAGCTCTCTCGATCTCGATTTTAGCGATTCCTGCGCTGTATAATTTTTTCTTTAAAAATTTTCTGATATTGTAATCTTCAACTAAGAGATCTGCAAAATTGCCTTCTGCATACCATTTAGAACTCCAGTCTTTGATAACACCGACTCTCAAGCCATGAGGATTAACTTTCTGTCCCATGTTTTACCTCCTATCTTTCATTAAGCACGATTGTGATGTGGCTCATTCTCTTCTCGATTCTATAAGCTCTACCCTGTGCTCTCGGATGAATTCTCTTCATTGTAGGTCCTTTATTTGCGTAGCACTCTTCTACATAAAGGTCATCAACTTTCATTCCGTTGTTGTTCTCAGCATTAGCAATTGCTGATTTTAATAATTTTTCAATAACGCTTGATGCGTATCTTGGATTGTACATTACGATAGCTAAAGCTGTTTTTACATCTTTGCCACGGATTGCATCCAGTACGAAGCAAGCTTTCTGTACAGACATTCTAGCATATGATAATTTTGCTGAAGGTCTGGTATCTTTCTGTGCATTTCTCTCTCTTTTAATTTGGGATCTATGTCCTTTTGCCATGGATATAACCTCCTTCCAAAATTATCTTACTTTAGATTTCTTTTCGTCTTTTCCATGTCCTCTGTATGTTCTGGTTGCAACGAACTCACCGAGTTTGTGTCCAACCATATCTTCTGTAACATATACAGGCACATGTTTTCTTCCATCATGAACTGCGATTGTATGTCCAACCATCTGCGGGAAGATTGTGGAACGGCGGGACCAGGTTTTGATTACCTGTTTGTCTCCTGCAGCGTTCATAGCATCAATCTTTTTCAGTAAGCTTTCATCAGCAAATGGTCCTTTTTTTAATGAACGAGCCATATTAAACCTCCTATTTGATTGCTTTACCGTCTCTTCTTCTTACGATAAGTTTGTTAGACTGTTTGTTTTTCTTTCTTGTCTTCAAGCCAAGAGCAGGTTTGCCCCAAGGTGTACATGGACCTGGACGACCGATACTTGTCTTGCCTTCACCACCACCGTGTGGATGGTCATTCGGGTTCATAACAGAACCACGTACTGTTGGGCGGATACCCATGTGACGTTTACGTCCTGCTTTACCGATGTTGATCAGGCTGTGGTCACCGTTTCCGATAACACCTACTGTTGCACGGCAATTAATAGGAACCATTCTCATCTCTCCGGACGGAAGTCTTAAAGTAGCATATTTGCCCTCTTTTGCCATAAGCTGTGCGCTCATTCCTGCGGAACGAACCAGCTGTCCGCCTTTACCCGGATGTAACTCAATATTGTGAACCTGTGTACCAACTGGGATGTTTGCCAGCGGTAAGCAGTTACCTACGCGAACCTCTGCTTCCGGTCCGTTCATAACTTTCATACCATCTGTAAGTCCAGCCGGTGCAAGGATATATGCTTTCTGACCATCAGCGTAGCTGATCAGAGCGATATTAGCTGTTCTGTTCGGATCGTACTCGATACCGATAACAGTTGCCGGAATACCATCTTTATTTCTCTTGAAATCGATGATTCTGTATTTTTTCTTAGCTCCGCCTCCGCGGTGTCTAACAGTGATTTTACCCTGATTATTACGTCCAGAATTTTTATTTAAGGAAACCAGTAAGGATTTCTCAGGAGTCTTTTTTGTGATCTCAGAGAAGTCAGAACCAGTCATGTTTCTTCTGGAAGGTGTATATGGGTTATATGTTTTGATTCCCATAATGAATCTCCTTTCAATACTGTGTTTTATTATCGCACTTTACTGTGCTTAACCAACTGCTAAGTCGCTTTCGGTCTACAGACCTGCAAAGATCTCGATATCTTTGCTATCCTCTGTTAACTGAACGATAGCTTTTTTTGTTTTAGCAGTTTTACCAAAAGTCATTCCACGTCTTTTTGTTTTGCCTTCGCAATTCATTGTGTTAACTTTTGCAACTTTAACGCCGTCGAACATTTTCTCAACAGCTTCTTTGATCATAGCTTTGTTAGCTTCCGGATGAACCAGGAAAGTATATTTTTTCTCAGCCATGATATTCATGCTTTTCTCTGTAATAACCGGTTTGAGGATTACATCGTAGTACTGAACGTTTGCCATTATGCGTATACCTCCTCGATTTTCTCTACAGCTGCTTTTGTTGTGATTACGGTATCATATTTCAGAATATCGTATACGTTTAACAGTGTAGCCTGTGTTGTTTTTACATCCGGAACGTTTGCTGCGGATTTCTCAACAACTACATCTTTGTCTCCCATAACAACAAGTGCTTTGGAAACATTTAAGTTATTTAATACTTTAACAAAATCTTTTGTTTTGATTGCGTCTAATTTTAACTCATCTAAAACAACAAATTTCTGAGCCTCTACTCTGGATGTCAGAGCGGATTTTAAAGCTGCTCTTTTCTCTTTTTTGTTGATTTTGAAAGAGTAATCTCTCGGTACCGGAGCGAATACTACTCCACCACCTGTCCACTGCGGAGCTCTTGTTGAACCCTGTCTTGCATGACCGGTTCCTTTCTGTCTCCAAGGTTTTCTTCCACCGCCGCTAACTTCAGAACGTGTTTTTGCTTTCTGAGTTCCCTGACGATTATTTGCAAGCTGCTGTACAACTGCCATGTGTACTAAATGCTCGTTAACTTCTACACCGAAAACTGCGTCATTCAGTTCCATGGAGCCCACTTCGTTGCCTTCCATATTATAAACAGATACGTTAGCCATCTGTGTGTCCTCCTTTCCTAATCAAGTAAAACTTAAGCTTTTACTGTTTCCTTGATTGTTACTAAAGATTTCTTAGGTCCTGGTACGGAACCCTTCACTAAAAGTAAATTGTTCTCAGCATCTACACGAACAACTTCAAGGTTCTGAACTGTAACCTTTACGCTACCCATGTGTCCCGGCATTCCTTTTCCTTTGAATACTTTACTCGGAGAAGAACAAGCGCCGTTGGAACCCTGATGACGATGGAATTTAGAACCATGAGCCATAGGTCCTCTGTGCTGGCCAAATCTCTTAATTGCGCCCTGGAAACCTTTACCTTTGGAAATTGCTGTTGCATCGATCTTGTCGCCTTCTGCGAAGATATCAGCTTTGATTACATCTGCAAGGTTGTATTCCTCAGCATTGTCAAATTTGAACTCGCGAACGAATCTCTTACCGGATACGCCTGCTTTGTCAAAGTGACCTTTCTCTGCTTTGTTTACACCATGTCTGTTTCTGATTTCTTTTTTACCGTTGGCATCTTTGCTGACAACTTTCTCTTTTTTGTCAACGAAACCAACCTGTACAGCGCTGTATCCATCGTTATCAACAGTTTTGATCTGTGTAACGTAGCACGGACCAGCCTGTAATACAGTAACCGGAACTAAAACTCCGTCTGCGTTGAAGATTTGAGTCATTCCGACTTTTGTAGCTAAAATAGCTTTCTTCATCTCATTTACCTCCTGTTTACTCTACAGCGGAGCGCTTTATGCGCTCATCCTAGAACAGTGATATATAAGTGGAACATTGAATCCATTGTTGTTTTGCAACGTGGGTTAAAACGGATTCGAAGAATGCTGCTTCTATATATAACCCTTCAGGATTTTACCTTAATCATGTTGCTTCCTATTATATAAGGAAGACTTTTCATCAGATGAATTATTTGTTTTTCATCTTGATGTCGATGCTGACACCAGCCGGCATCTCTAATCTTGACAGTGCATCAACAGTTTTCTGTGTTGGTGCTACGATGTCGATCAGTCTTTTGTGTGTTCTCTGTTCGAACTGCTCTCTGGAATCTTTGTATTTGTGAACCGCTCTTAAGATTGTTACAACCTCTTTCTTAGTAGGAAGTGGTACCGGTCCGCTCACCTGTGATCCGTTTTTCTTTACAGTTTCGATAATTTTCTTTGCTGATGCATCCACCATCTCGTGGTCATAAGCCTTGAGAATGATTCTCATTACTTGACTTGCCATAAAAAAAGTCGCCTCCTTTTCGCACTTTTGATTAGTACGACAAGCGGTGACTGTACACTCTCCCGTGTGTGTCATTCAATTTCACACACGTTGTTTTCAACCATTTCATGGTCTTCAGTTTCAGTACAGTGACTTGTCGTCAGTTTCCTAACTTGACATTCGCTCCACGGAAAACCTGCCACTTGGGCAGCAACCTCGCGCTTCATTGCTATCATGTCACAGCAATTGCTAGTATAAGAGATTTTTTTCGGAATTGCAAGTAGTTTTTTCAATTTTTTTCAAAATATACGTGTTTTTCTTGTACTTTTATAAATACATTGGATTTTTGGGCTTTTTCAAGTGTTTTGACGACGGAGAGTTTGTTATATAGGCGGCAATGAAAGAAACATGCGACCAGACACGGATAATTTTCTGTTTCCGCTGCGCCGCTTATCTCCGCCTCCTCCCGCGAACTCGCCTCCAGCAAAACCGGCTGTCGGCTCAGACACACTTCCTGAGGCACGGGAATCCTTATTCTGCAGTAAAGTAAATTAATTGCTAAATACATTAGGTGCTATTCTCATTTATAGTTTCTTGACGAAAGACCTGGAAGCATCTATAATCATAGAGACATACAGTTATAAGTTATACAAGAAAGTGTGCTATCACACACTTACGCGTTTAAAATTATCAATCTTTCTTGCCCGCGCCGAGCACGCTTGCAAAGCAAGAATCTCTTCTCGTGCGAATGCGCATCATTTGCACAAAGTACACAAGTATAACATTATAATAGGTAGAAACAGAATTCATATCATGCGAAAGTAGAGGAAAATAGACAATGTGGATAGCAAAGAACTGGAAAGATTATCAGGTGATTGATTGTTCCCAGGGTGAGAAACTGGAGCGATGGGGAAAATACCTCCTCGTTCGTCCGGACCCGCAGGTCATCTGGGATACACCAAAGGTAGAAAAAGGATGGCACAAACATAATGCTCATTATCACAGAAGTAAAAAAGGCGGTGGTGAATGGGAATTTTTCGATCTGCCGGAACAGTGGACCATTCATTACAATGATCTGACCTTCAACTTAAAACCATTTAGCTTCAAGCATACAGGATTATTCCCGGAACAGGCTGCAAACTGGGACTGGTTCGGTGACAAGATCCGCAAAGCGGGCCGTCCGGTCAAAGTATTAAACCTGTTTGCCTATACCGGTGGTGCAACCCTTGCCGCTGCAGCTGCCGGCGCCCAGGTCACACATGTGGATGCTTCCAAAGGAATGGTTCAGTGGGCAAAGGAAAATGCTGCTTCTTCCGGCCTCTCTGACAAACCGATTCGTTGGCTTGTGGATGACTGCGTTAAATTTGTAGAGCGCGAAATCCGCCGTGGCAATCATTACGATGCCATTATCATGGATCCTCCATCTTACGGCAGAGGTCCGAAAGGCGAAATCTGGAAAATCGAAGAATCTGTTTACCCCCTGGTTAAACTGTGTACACAGATCCTTTCCGATGATCCGCTGTTCTTCCTGATCAACTCCTACACCACAGGACTTCAGCCTGCGGTACTGGCATATATGCTCGGAACCGTTATGAAAAAATATGACGGTATTGTAACTGCTGATGAAATCGGTCTTCCGGTGTCTTCAAACGGACTTGTACTTCCATGTGGAGCCTCCGGTCGTTGGGAATCTAGCAAATAATATCTTTCCTGTGTAAAGAACGAAACAGATTACCACCATGTTACATCTGCCACTGTGCAGCAAAATGTAAATAAAATGAGAAAGAAAAAACGATATCACAAGACGGTAGAGCAATTTTCGTCATCGGAGCGAGCATAGTTTCGCCTCCGCGAGTGTGTCTGAGCACGCTGATTTTGCGTGCGAGTTCGCGGGAGGAGGCGAAAATGGGCGGCGCAGCGCAGATAGAAAATTGTCCGTGTCTGTGATATCGTTTTTTCTTCATTTTTATTACATTTTGCGACCGTTTGATTATTTCTTTTAATCTTCCCGCAAGGATTTCTTATACTCCATTGGGCTCACATTATAAATCTGCTTAAAAGCATCTACAAAACGGCGAACATTATTATAACCAACCTTTTCTCCGATCTCATATGTTTTAAGATCCGTGGTCCGAAGCAGTTTGATAGCCTCTTCCATACGGATAGATGTCAGATATGCTTTATAATTCTGTCCGGTTTCCTTTTTAAACAGTGCACTGAAATAATTCTGGCTGACACAGGCCACATCTGCCAGCTCTTTGATAGACATATCTTCGGCATAATGCGCTTTGATATAATCTTTGACTTGCTCAATCATTACCTTATCTTTGGATTTTCCATTTTTATCCAGCAAAATCCAGAGATTCTGGTAATACTGCCGAATACATTCACGCAGGGCGCGGAATGTTTTCCGCTGTTCAGTATCTTTCTGCAGTTTCTCCTGCATCTCGTTATAATCACCCTCGACAAGCTGATACTGGAATAATTTTGTACCTATTTCAGCCACAAAATACAACACCCTGGAGAGTGCCGCATTTTTATTTCCATAATGAATGGCCTCTACCTTATCCATGATCTTGTCGATTTTTTCCAGATAGGAATCGTCATGCGCAATGATTGCATGGTAAGCCTCATCCACACTTTTTGCATAGTCTTCAAAGGATACGGTATAATCTTTATGGATTTCTCTGAAATCAATCAGCGGCTTTTCTTCAAAATAATACAGTTCAAATGCAAACTTTGCCGTTTTGTAAGCATTTTTCAGTTGCTTTGCATCGGTAGAATACATACCGATCCCGACTGATAAATCTGTATGTACCTGCGCTGACACCTGCTGTACTACCGGCATCACATATGTATCTACAAACGTGTCTTCCTCTCCACAGGGGAACACGCCCATCAGATGCAATGCACAGTCATCCTTACGAAGTACAAATGCTTTTCCCCGTAGCTTCTGACTGATCTGATTATAAATAGAAAAGCGCACCAGATTAAAACGTTCAAAGGAATCATGAGCCATATCTGATGCCACATCCGGGCGGATTCCAATGCAGATTCCAACAAAAAAATGGTTTGCAAAATCTATCTCTTCCGCCGCAAATAACTGGTACAATTCGTCATTTTCAAAGCCTTGTCCATCATTGATCTCCCGGAACAGTTTCTGCATTTCATCGTCTTCTTCTTTGAATATTTCAATCGTATTCTGCTCTTTCAGTTTTTGAATTGCTTTGCGCACTGCATCCTCAAGATCCTTGCGTGCTACTGGTTTCAGCAAATAATCCACAGCTCCGCTCTGCAGGGCTTCTTTTGCATATGTAAACTCCTGATATCCACTGATAAAAATAAACTTCGCATGCACATGTGCTTCATTACACCAGCGGAGTATATCAAGCCCCGTCATGTAAGGCATTTTAATATCTGTAATGACAATATCTGGTACTGTATCCTCTATTACTCTTTTGAGCTGCTGTCCGTCCCGTGCTTCCCCCACGAGTTCTATATCCAAGTTCTTCCAGTCAATCAGTTTCTTTAACCCCTGTAAGATAACTCCCTCGTCATCCGCGATCACTACTTTCCACATCTTCAGGCTCCTCCCAAATCGGCAAATGATAGGTTACAATCGTTCCAACGCCAAGGAAACTTTCAATCCTAAATCCATACTCTTTGCCGCAATTCAGCTTTATTCTGTCATAAACATTTTTCATACCAACACTCAGACGACCGTTTGCATCTGCTTTTCCGATTTCCGGATGATCCAGTGTCTCCTGCATGATCCGTACCTGCTCCTCATCCATTCCAACGCCATCGTCCATCACAACAATTTCCAAATAATTTTCTTTACGCTCTACACGAATAGCTACCGTTCCTTCGCCATCTTTTTCACGAAGTCCATGGCGGATCGCATTTTCCACCACTGGTTGAAGCAACAATTTTGGAATATAAAGTTGTGTATCTTCGTCTGACACCTGAATGCTTAATCCGATGCGGCCTTCATACCGTACTTTCATAATGACAAAGTACTCACGCAATGCCTGTAATTCATCCTGCAATACGATACAGTCGGTATGTTCTCCCATCACATACCGAAGCTGATGTGCCAGGCATTCCAACAGTTCCGCCGTCTTTTCATCGTTTTCTTCCAGTGCCGTCATCCGGATCACATCCAGAGTATTGTACAGATAATGCGGCTGAATCTGCATTTTCAGTGCATTCAGTTCTGCATCTTTCTGGCAGATTCTGGCTACATACACCTGATTGATATAATCATTCAGGCGCTCCACCATCTTGTTGAATCCATCTGCGATGATTTCCATTTCATCATGGGAATTAATCTCCAGACACACATCCATCTGACCATTCTCTACCTGCTTCATGGCTTCCTGCACCTTCCGGACCGGTTCAGTCATCCTGTTCGAAAATATAATATACAAAAGTATTAGGAAAATACAGGAAAACAGCAAAATTACAACCATCATCGTACGGTTACTGAAATAATATCCCATTGCTTCCGCATCACTCAATGCCAGTACTGCATATTCCTCCGTTCCTGTAATCTTTGCATAAAATATCCAGTTATCATCTATTTTTTCATACCCTTCGTCATCTGTCAAATGAGCCATCACTTTTTTGCCAAGGGGATTTCTTCCATCCAGATAATCCTTTCTGTCCTGGCTGTATACATAATGCGATTCTTTCGGATTACAAATATAAAGTTTCCCTTTTTCCAGTCCAATCTTCTTTACCAGATCATCCAAAACATCCACATTAACATCCGCAAACAATGTGCCCAGTGCTGTATTACATGCGCGATTCATAGATGTGGTGTCCATATAATTACGCACCAGAACGAAAATGAAATCATCTGTATTGATACAGATATTACTCTCTTCTGTCGTTCCTAATACTCTCAGATCCCGCAATCGATCCTTCGGAATAATACTCATCTGCGTATAATATTCTGCATCATTTCGCAGTGTTTTTTCCTGATTATAATATACACTGTATATATGTCCATTAAAATCCACAAAACGGGTAGATGCGATATGCTTACTCTGTGACATAACGCTGTTCAGAGCATTCACTACTTCCAATGCCCGCTCACCATCACTGCGTTCCGTATCCTTCAATACCGTAGCCAGACTTTCTCCCCGATCTGTCTCGTATTCGTATAAATCGGCCATAGCATCATCCGCAGATTCTATAATGTCACCGACATTTCGGGCAAAATACCCGTTGATCTGCGCATAGTTGCGGATCATTGTCTCTCTGACACTGTCTGTAAATCTGGAAAAAAACAGAATACTCAGCAGGAGCAGCGGAATCACGCCCAAAAATACATAAGCCACTGTCAGCTTTCCGAAGGTTGTATCAAATAATTTCTTTCTCATTATTTTTCCTCCTGGCTTAGCTCACTGTCTTCCCAAAGCTGCTGTAAACTGATGGCTGTCTCCTCCACAGATAGTTCTCCACCTAATTCCCCACGCAAAAGAAGCAGCATACTTTTTTCGAATTCTACCGGCGTATCCTTGTCTCCGATATAGGTTGCAATCTGTTCGTCGCTGCTGCGGAACGCCCGCTCTGTTTCTTCCTGAAATTTCACTCCGGTCGTAGCAATCCACTCCTTTGTCAACGGAAAACCACAAATAGATTCACAAACCAGCGTATAGTTTTCTTCTGAATAAAAATATTTCAGAAATGTCATGGCGGCCTCATACCTTTGCGGATCACTCTCACACTCTTTTGTCACAGACCAGAATGTATCCAGATTGTCGCCGGCATAGGTTGCTCCATTTTCATCCGGCACATAAAACCACCCAAGCTCCATATCTTCATTTAACTTCTGAATGGCAAAAGATGTCCATGGTCCGGTATACATCATCGCAATCTCGCCCTCTGCCATTTTATATGGCAGATTTCCATCTCTGGTTGTCTGCCAGTCTTTGTTAACATAATCTGCTTCGAACAGCCCACTTAAATCCGTCAGCATTTTCATTGGTTCCGCATCTGTCCATGACACCACTCCATCCGCACAATCACTGAGCCAGTTCCTGTTTTTTGCCAGCACATCCGTACGGAAAAAGTGATTTACCCAGTATTCCATATGCCACAGATCACTTCCAGCCACACCGATGGGTGTAATACCACGCCGTTTCAGTACTTTGCAGACATTCAGAAATTCTTCATAGGTTTGTGGCTCCTGCAGGTGATATCTTTCAAAAATTTCCTTGTTATAGATAATACCGGAAGTGGACTCTACCGCTCCCACTCCGTAGACTTTTCCATCTACATCGTAAGTATATTTTACCAGATCCGTCACCTCTTCCGAGATTTCACCAAGTGTATCACTGCTGGCATACATTCCAGGTGTCTTTAACTGTACAATATCACCAAGCTCATCTCTGGCAATTTTTTTAATCAGAATATCCTCGTATACTTTATCCAGATAGTTTACTTCATAATTCACTTTAATATTCGGATACAGTTCTTCAAAATTGCGCACCGTGGCCTCAATGGCCGAATTCCACTGTGGATTCTGGTATGCATATACCAGCTCTATTTCAACCCGATCCTCATCATCTTCTTTGTCTTTTTTAGCAGCTTCCCTGTTTCGCATACTGTCGTAAAACAATGTGCCACACAGGGCAGCAAGCACTGATACCAGAACAATGATCGTAACTATGATCAGTATTCGCTTGCGTCCCTCTTTCATCTCTTTTCCTCAGTCTTCCTGTTCCACTTTTTTCATGCGTATCATGTATCTTTCTTTGGGATCTATGCTGGAATGCCATTGCATCGTGCATAGATACGACTAAAAGCGGTTCCCCCAACACAGGGGCACCGCTTAAAATTTTACAACTCTCAATCAAACAATTTTTCTTATTTATTCTCAATAAACTCGATCAGAACACCGTTGCAGTCGCGAACAAACATAACGGAATTGCCTTCCATACATACTTCATGTGCAATATCAACACCATTCTCTACAAAGCCGGCTTTTAATGCTGCCATATCATCTGTCTCAAATGCGATATGTTTTGTTCCTACTGTCTGAAGGTCAGAGTTCGGTGTCAGACGATCTTCCGGAATTTTCTTCGGCTCATCATACTCAAATAACTCTAACTGAAATCCATCTTTCTCAAGGAACACAATGGTAGCTTTCAGTGGCGGTACATATCCATCCTCTTTCAATACTTCAAAACCAAGATTCTTTTTGTACCACTCAATAGACTCTTTCATGTTGTAAACACTGATTCCTGCATGCAATACTTTTTTTACATTTGTTGTCATTTCATCCACCTCATACATTTTTTATTAACTATTCAGAGCCCATTCGCAAAAGAGCTCGCTTGCGAGCGATACTTCTTGAACTTGCTTCAAGAAGGCTAAAATTACTACTTTTACTCATGTTGGCTTCTCGCCAAATAGGTTTCCGAGAAAAAATGTTCATTCATGCAGGCATGATTCGCATTTTTCCGTAAACCTGCCTGGCTCTGAATAGTTGCATATCCTATGGTTTTAGTATACTATATTTCTACTGGTTTGACCAGTCTTAACCCTGCATTTTCTTATGCTGTAACAATTAATTTTCCACCGCTTGCCAGTGCAAATTCGCCAGCCTCAGCACCTTTTGCTGTGATGGTTACACCTGCCGGTGCATCGATCTGTGCAGGCTCCACATCTGTCACAAATACTACATCAGAATCAGCGGTTGCTGTCCATTTGCTTCCTTTGTCAAATGCAACGTTTGCGTGCTGAATTGCACCTGTCAGCTGTGTGCTGTTGAGTATTACCCACATCTCTCTGGTTGTATCCTCATGGATCAAGTCACCTTTTACATCCATATCTGTCATCACAACATTTACACCAAATACATCTTTGGTAACTTTTGTTGCACACGGATCATCATTTACGATGGTATGAACCAGAACGCCTTTATCCGAAGAAATATTTACATCACACAGATCCAGCATCATGTTGTGGCTCTTAACCAGTACGCACTCTTTCTTTGTATGGATATCTCCACCGGTTACTGTAATGTCTGCAACTTCTTCCTGCCAGCCGTTTACGCAGTGAGTCAATGCAAAGTAAGATCCACATTCTGCAGTACAGTCATTAAATGTCATATCGGAATTTCCTGCAACAATGGCTGCCATACAAGACATGTCAAAATTACAGTCGTTGAAATAATCGTGGCATCCCGGATCGGAATATGCGCCGTAACCGCTCTTGGTACAAACGATATCACAGTCATTTGCTTCCAGGTATACATAACCTTCGGAGGACTCTGTGGAAAGAGCTGCCCATCCATCACAGATAATCTTTGAATTGTAGAAGTAACTGGAAGAATTTGACATCGTACAATGTGTACGTGTATTTCCATCCATCTCCAGTGCTGGTGGCGGAGTGGACATTAATGCGTCCGGTCTCTCGATATCATCACCATACGGAATACCGTGTGCACAGATGACGGAATCATATACTTTTAATACAGATCCTTCCTCTGCTGCTGTTGCGTAACGGGTTCTTCCGTTTGTATCAATGACTGCATTTTTAATCGTCAGTTTTGCATTGTATTTTGCTGCTGCACCACTGGCCGGTCCACCGATCCCCTGTCCGTCGCCGGCAAGGCTGATGTATGCAGTGTCAACTGTCACGTCTGTGCCTGCACCCTCCGCATAGATAGCGCCTTCTGTTCCTTCATATGCTACAACTTTCAGGTTTTCTACCTTATCATCAGATACTTTTCCGCCATATACTACGGATGGATTGGAAGTAGCTGCGTCGTATTTTCCATCTTTGATATGTACGGCTGCTACTGCGTCATCTGCCGGTGCGAACCAGTTAATCTTCGGTTTTCCCGGATTTAATACGGCATTTACACCCTCAATAATGTCTGCCATTGTCAGCATGTTTTTGCTTTCTTCCCGTGCAGGTTTGTTTTTCTGCACACCTTTGATTTTTACAAGATCCATACCATTTCTCCTTTTCTTCCACATCAGTGGATGATCATTATATTTTCTGTTCCTAACATCAACTTGTTTTTCTATTGCTCTTTCCGATTCACGCACATCCCCAGTATCTTACTAGGTTTTTCCTGTTTTTGAAAAATGACCCCTGCACATACATGCAGAAGTCATTTTTCCATAGGTTCATAGGTTTAGGCAATATAGGTAATCATATATATTATGTTCGGTATGTCTAATATGTATGATTATAAATCTTTTTTAACTAATTAGTCAGCGTACATACGGTCTGCTGCGTTGGCATCTTTCATCTTTAACATCGGGAATGTTGCGATAAGTCCGATGATGATGATTGCAATCAGGATACCGTAAGCCATTGTAGCTTTACCAGACTGAATTAATATTGTCATCATCATAGCTGCTACAGCTGATGGTACTAACTGGATAGCCATGATAATACGGTTTGCTGACTGATACTCTCTACGTCCATATACGTAGGATGTGATACAAGGATGCATTGTCGGAACACCACCTGTCATGCAGGCAACACCGAATCCCCATCCGATCATAAGACCAGTAGATGTACCATCCTGAAGCATCAGGCAAAGTACCGGGATAAACTCGCAAAGTCCTAAGATGATGGAAGCTTTAACGGAACCGAATTTATCATCAAGGAAACCGAATACATAAGACATCGGAATACCAAGTACGGCACCAACACCAAGCCATTTAACAGCCTGGCCAACCCACAGTTCCGGACCACCAAGTGTGATATAACGGATAGCCATGGAGCCCATACATGCATTGATAATGAACTGGAATGCACCAAAGGATACGATAAGTAACCAAGCTTTTTTCTGTTTCAGAACCTGACCAACTGTGAGGTTAACCTCATCATTTGTTTCAGATTTTGGAGCATGATCTGCACCATCCGGGTAGAGACCAGCTTCTTCCGGTGTATCTTTGATACCAAAGCCAACTACTAAGCAAATAACAACGATCAGAACAGCAATTCCAATATAGAACGGTCTATAATCACCGCCAAAGCTGTTTTTGATCAGGTTTGTCATAACACCAGTACCAACTACGGAGAAGATCGGGGATCCCATTGTTACAATACCCATGATCTGTCCACGATATTTGATGAACCAGTTAGCTACGAGCATAAAGCCTGCCATCTGAAGAATCATACATCCACATCTTACGATAAATAATGAGATGAAGAATAAAATATAGTTACCAGATGCTGCACCACCGTTGCAGTCAAGTCCGTTTGCAGCTGCAATACCAAGTGTTGCAATTGCTGTGATGATCATGACAACGATCAAAGGTTTTTTAACACCAAATTTGATGAATAATGTACCATATAAAAATGTTAATACGATACAAACAAAGTTACCAACTGTCATCGGAAGCTGTGTGGAAGATGCTAACCATCCACCGCCCTTCTCGGTAATGAATGTCTGAATGATATTGATCTGATCATTCTGAAGTCCTGAATACAGGAACATGAATACGATTCCGAGAATACATAACAGAACCGCATAGCCCATGAATTTTTTGTTTTTAGCCATTTTTCAATTCTCCTCCTTTAATCACGTTATGTCCCATTTGCCTGAGCCATTCTTGATGTTTGTATTGTGCCACATCTCTGACCTGTCTTAAAGGCAACTTTTTGTGAAAAAAGTGCTGTTTTTTTAGATTTATTTTAGAAAGTTTATAGTTTTTTTATTCTTCCCAGCAGATTAATCCACCTGTCATATCCGGATTTACATGTGGGAATACATAATCAGCATATGCCTCCGGAATCTGCTTGTATGAGAACTCATGGCTGATCAACGGAGTGATATCGAGTTTGCCATATTTGATCAGATTTAAGAATACCTGAATATCCTCATCACTGGTCCAGCAGTCAGAGTTTACATAACGATTCAGTTTTTTACCCATTACCGGCGGCCATGCACCCTCGATCAACAGATCTGCTCTTCTTAATTTATATGGTTTTGAATTAACATATGTACCGATCAGGCTTGCACCTTTCTGCATGATCGGATCATCGATTGGCGGCATAGCCTCTCCATGTACCTGAGAGATCATTACGATACGTCCACGCTCGGAAACAAGTTCAGCTGCCTGCATTAACGGTCCTCTTGCGCCGGTTGCCTCAAAAATAACCGGAAGTCCGCCACGGTTTAATTTCGCAACCTCACGTTCCAGTCCATCTGGATCTTCTTTTGAGTTGATAACAACATCTGCTCCCATTTTCTTTGCTGCTTCCAGACGATTATTATCCAGATCAGTAACGATAACCGGTACAGCACCTGCAATTCTTGCACACTGTGCTGTAATCGCTCCAACAAATCCCTGTCCAAGCACTGCACACGGCTCACCAAGCTGTAAATTAGAACGGCGAAGTGCATACATTCCTGTATGTCCAAGGTTCCAGAATGCTGCCTGTTTTAAGTCAACGCCTTCCGGACAAAGTGTACAGTTTAATTCAGATGTTACGACATACTGTGCATGTTCCACGGTTGCTACTACGTGATCGCCAACTTTTAAGTCCTCAACGCCTTCGCCAACTTCGATAACTTCTGCTGCCATTGCATATCCGATGCTTGTTGGAAGTGGTACGATGTGCTCACCGAGCAGTCCATTTTCTGTTCCCGGGCTCATTGCACTGTATTTTGCTTTCAGTAATACCTCTCCTTTACCCGGTGCCGGAATCTCTTTCTCCTTTAAGACTACTTTCCCCGGCTGAGCCTCTGCATAGATAGTTTTCATATTAATTCCCCTCCTGTTTTTGTGCGGGTTATTTTATGTTCAAGTTCAACACAAAAAAAGCCGCTGCCTATGAAGTTTATTATCTTGATGTGATAATTATTTCATAAGCAACGGCTTATCTCAATGTCGTTTTCTTTGAAAAAGCGGACGTTTTTTGTGTTTTAAATTCCAGTTTCATGATAGGAAAAATAGTGCTTTCAGTTGTTAACTTTCATACTTTCTATGAGACAAAATCATTCCATCTGTCCATATATTCTCCATGATAGTGTAACTCACCTGCGGTTTCTGCCGTTGGTGAATCCCATTCTTCATTTACACGCAACGTAATTTTCTTATTATTTTCTAATCTAAAATCTGCCGCTGAATAATGATGCCAACGAGCAACGGTTTTGACATATTTTTTCAAAAATTGTGCGTTTGTAACATGAAAAACAGCTGCTTCCTGCGCAAGTGCTCCCGGTTTTAATACTTCGCATTCTGTGAGTACAAATCCCTGATATGTAAGAGCGATCAAATCTCCCGGAAAAATCCTGTCGTAAACCGCCCATTCTTTGATATCCAATGTTTTCTTCTCATCACCGTAAAGTCTCACTACGATACACGGATATCCGGTTGCGCTTCCACCGCCGGAAATACGAATTTTCTTTTCCAGAATCATACCTTCAGTCACAACAGGTGTCTGCTTTCTCCAATCCCGGATTCGTAAGCTCATCAGTTGTATGCTAATGATGATACCGCTTCCGATGCAAATGCATACACACAGCACACATAATACCGACCTATTTTCAAATGCACCGATAATTCCACCAGTCAGACTTCCAAGAAACAGGATACTCAGTATAAGTACCATGATAGCCCGATCGTATTTTTTTCTTTTTGCATATTTTTTCCAGTGGTTCAATGCCACATCTTGCTGCTGATTATTCTGTTCTATTTTCTCAGCATCTGGCTCACCTTTCAGTAAGTTTTCCACACTGCATCCAAGACATTCTGATAGTAGCAACAAAATTCCAGTGTCTGGAAGTCCCCGCCCTGTTTCCCATTTTGAAACAGTCTTGGGTGATATATCCAACCTTTCGGCCAGCTGCTTTTGTGAAATGTCCAGTTGCTTTCTGCGATTCTGTATCAATTTTCCTGTCCGTTTTGCATCCATACTGCATGTCACCTTCTCCCTTTTGCTGCTCTCAGTGTACATGTTTTATGAATATTTCGTCAACCTACGCTTCGTAGGGTATTGAAAAAAGCCCAGACTGTCATCTCATTTCAAAGATTTCACAAATTCAATATTTCTTTTTAGCACCTCTTCATTAGTAATGTCCATCCAATTTTTCTTAGATTTGGTCATTTCTTTTATAAACAAACTATTACTAAACACTTTTTCAATTCGTTTTATGAGTTCGTCTATAGCATTAACAGGCAAAGAAGTATCATCATAAATATATCTCTGAATATATTGTAGTAATTTATTTTTATTCACATTTTCTGAGAGATAACATATATCGAATACATCTTTATACCTGGTTGATCTGGTTCCAAAGCGCAAGAAAGATTTTAATTTTTCCGTAATTATCTGCTCTCTGGAATTCATCAAAAGACTTGCTCCATCTTCCTGAAAGCCAATATCAAAGCAATATTCCTCCTGCCTAATGTCCAAATCTTTATGTACGCCTACATCTATCTTACTGTCCAAAATATTTCCATGTATATCTGTAATCTCAACGAAAACTCGTTTTCCTTGATAATCCCTATGTTTTAATTCTATAATTGGCTTTTCGATTTTAATTTGAATTCCTTCATCCAAATATAATTTATCAATAAAGTTTCTAATAGATTCATCTGATATTGAATACTTTATAAAATCCAAATCTATATCCTGTGTTGCTCTTCGCGCATTTTTTGATATATTACGCATTACAACGCCGCCTTTAATCGTCACATTTTTACTGAAATTTCCTTTTGCTATTCCATACAATATAATGTCCTGACAAACTCTTGCCTGTGCATTTGCCTCACTATATCCTTCACCTTTAACTTTTTGAATTTCCTCCAATAAGTTTATCATAAAACCTCCAACTGTATTGTATCCATTATTTTCTTCCCACTTTTTAGCATTGCTGTATAATCTTCAATCGCAAAAAAATCCAGTTCATCAACAATCCTTCTATAATTTCCAATAATTTCTTTATAATAATCAAATGGCATTTTTTTTCTAAAACGTATTAAGTCTACAAGTAAGCGTTCTTTACTATATATTGAAATTTGAATATTTTGATAATTCATTTCTCCTTTCCCAAACTCAAACAAGTAGTCATTTACAAAGGTTTGCCGCACCTGTTTTTCCTTTATTCTTGTATCTTCTCTTTTTGTTGCCAGCCAATATGAGTCTGGTATAACATCTGTAAGTCCATAATAATAATAAGCACTTTCTCCAGTAAATACAGCTCGTGGATATTTTGCAACAACAACTTCCAATTCAGAGCATAGATCTGTATCCGAGTATAATCCTTTTTCTTTTTGAAAAAGAAGTCCTTCTTCTATTTTCTTCTTTATCATATAATCAGATCCATACTGCTTGATACATTCTTTATAAGTCATAATCATATTTTCACACCTCCTTTTTTTGCAATTATACACCCCATCTTGTGTCATGTGTATTTTTACTTAAATTATACTTGTTCTACGCTTATTGTCAAGTAAAAATACACACACTTACATTTCATGTGTATTTTTACTTAAATTTGTTAAAAAATAAAGCCACGCTTTCGCTTTCACAACGAAACGTGACTTTATCTGCAAGTGCTTCCTACAACATATTTTTCTTTTTTAAGATCAGCAGGATCAAAATACAGATTACAAGGGTTCCGATACATATAATTCCAAAACCATACGGTGTATCGGACAGCGGCATCCATTTCCCACTGACGTTCATTCCGTACAATCCGGAAATGATCGTCGGAATCGCCATAACCAGTGTGATTGACGTCAGGTATTTCATGACATTATTCAATCGGTTATTGATAACTGATGATACCAACTCCCGGGTACCATTGATGATATCACGATAGATCATTGTCATCTCAATCGCCTGCTTGTTCTCGATGATGACATCATCCAGCAGCTCGGTATCTTCCGGATACTGCTCCAGTCGTTTGTATCTGGACAGACGTTCCAATACGACGCCATTTGCCCTTAAAGATGTGGCAAAGTATACCAGCGTGGATTCTAATTCGTGTAAATTTACAAGGTCTTCATCTTCGGTATTTCCACCGATATTTTCCTCAATGTCAGTTCTCTTTTTATCAATGATCCTCAGTGTACTCTGGTACATTGCTGAAGTACGGAACAGAATCTGATATACAAAACGCATTTTTTTCTTTGTAGAAAATTCACGGACTCTGCGCTCAATAAAATGCTGCAGGATCGGTGTCTCCTCGGTACACACTGTGATAATACATTCCTGTGTCAGAAGGATACCAAGCGGAATAGTCGTATAGTTTTTGGATTCATGACGAATCTCCGTTGCCGGAATATCTACCAGGATCAGGGTATATCCATCCTCCAGCTCAATACGGGAACTCTCTTCCTCATCCAGTGCAGCACGAACATCTACCATATCAATATCATATTGCTCCGCGACTTCCTGACTCTCCTCCATGGTTGGATTTGTCATCATGATCCAGACTCCCGGATCCATCTCTTCTACTTCATGAAGGACACGGTTGTCCGTTTTATACACGGTCATCATATGTGCCACACCTGCCTTTCTGATATATTCAAGATTTGTCTGCAAATCTTGCTGCGAACTGAACATCTGTAAAACTGATATTTTCCGCTGTTCAGTTCTGCAATCCTTACGGAGTATTCTTTTGCTTTGAAGAAGCAAAAGAATGCCTTAAAACTTATTGTACCAAGTTTTAAGGCATTTTGGTAGTGCTGAACGTGATTTTTACCAGTCTTTTTCACATTCTTTTCCTTTTTTTATAAGGACACACACTGATTTTTACTTCTTTTCTCTATTCTTCCGGTGTACCCATCGCAATTTTCTCCGGTGTGATCGGCAGTTCACGCACCCAGATACCGGTTGCATTAGCCACTGCATGTGCAAGTGCCGGGGATGGCGTATTGATAACGATCTCTCCGATGGATTTTGCACCAAAAGGACCGGACTTTTCATAACTGCTCTCGAACTCTACGCGAAGTTTACACAGATCCACCCGGGCCGGAATCTTATACTGCATCAGAGAATTGTTCATCATTCTTCCATAATCCGTATACTGTACATTCTCGTACAACGCCATGCCGATACCCTGTCCCAGTCCACCTTCTACCTGAACTCTTGCCAGATTCGGATTCAACGGTGTTCCACAGTCAACTACGGCAACATAATCGATCAATTCCAGTTCACCGGTTTCTTTATCAATTTCCACTTCTGCCATTCCAACCATAAATGGTGGCGGAGAAGTCGGTGAATAATGACTTTCGGTTACCTGAAGTGCATGATTATTGGCACACATGGAATGCACACCAATCTCTGCTGTTGTCACAGATTTTCCTGTGGAAACGCAGCTTACATGATCTCCTTCAAATCTGGTATCTTCCACTCCGCACTCCAGCATCTGTGCTGCGGTCGCTCTGATTTCTTCGATTAGATGAAGTGCTGTTTTTTCCACAGCTTTACCAGTGATGTATGCGGTACTGGAAGCATAGGATCCGGAATCGTAAGGAGACGTATCTGTATCTGCTCCGGACACTGCAATTTTGTCTATATCGCATTCCAGGCACTCTGCTGCCACCTGCGCCAGTGTTGTATCACATCCGGTTCCCATATCAGCAGCACCGATGGAAAGCAGATAACTTCCGTCTTCGTTCAGTTTAATGGTCGCAGATCCTACATCCACATTGGAAATACCAGATCCCTGCATGGACATGGCCATACCAACACTTCGTACTTTTCCATTTCCCATATCCCTGCACGGAAATTTTTCTTCCCAGCCGATCATTTCTGCCGCACGTTTCAGACAGCGGTCCAATGCACAGCTGTTGTTTGGCTCACCGTAATAAGCCGGCATGATATCGCCTTCCCGCACCATATTTATCTCACGCAATTTAACCGGATCCATATGCAGTTTCTGCGCCAGCTCGTTTACCGCTGATTCCAGCGCAAACTGTCCCTGCGTCGCACCATAGCCTCGATATGCACCGGCTGACATTACATTTGTATACACAACATCATAATCAAAACGGAAAGCTTCTGCTTTTGCATAAAGCGGAATGGATTTATGTCCGCTTAATCCTACGGTTGTCGGACCATGTTCTCCGTAAGCACCGGTATTTGACAGTGTATACATATCAATGGCACGAATGGTTCCGTCCTTCATGGCACCTACTTTTACGTGCACTTCCATCTCATGGCGTGGGGAGGAAGCGATCTGGGATTCCACTCTGGTAAAAATAATTTTGGACGGTTTCTTTGTCATCCAGGTTACAAAAGCCGGATAAACTTCAGAAACAGCGGTCTGTTTCGCTCCGAATCCACCGCCAACCCTGGGTTTTGACACACGGATCTGAGACTTCGGAATACCAAGGGCATTGGACACGATTCTTCGCACATGGAATACAATCTGTGTGGAACTGAAAATATTCAGTCTGCCGTAGGCATCAATGGAGCAGTATGTGCGGAAGGTCTCCATCATCGCCTGCTGATCCGCAACCGTATGATATGTGTGCTCTACAATGGTATCGCATTCCGCCATCACACCGTCCACATCGCCTTCTTCGGATCTCGCTGTAGCGCAAAGATTTCTCTTGTTGTCCGCACCAACCGGACAGAGAGATCTCCAGTTATCCTCCGGATGGATCAGGATCTCATTGTCTTTTGCCACATGAAAATCCAGAATAGCCGGAAGCACTTCATATTTTACTTTAATCAGACGCATGGCTTTTTCCACGCAGGCTTCATCTTCTCCGGCAATGATGGCCACCGGATCGCCTACAAAACGCACATGCTGATCCAGGATCAGACGGTCATACGGTGTTGCCTCCGGATAGGTCTGTCCTGCAGTGGTAAAACGCTGCTGCGGTACATCTTCCCAGGTATAAATTGCTTCAATTCCCGGTACTTTCTCCGCTGCTGCTTTATTGATTTCTTTTACGATTGCATTGGCATGGGGACTGCGCAGTAATTTGACAATCAAACAGTCCTTCGGAACCAGGTCGTCCATAAAAACCGGTTTTCCTGTCACCAGTGCCATGGCGTCTTTTTTTCGAATTGGCTGATTTACTGCTTTCATCTGCTGCCTCCATTCTTTTTGTATTCCAGAAACGCTTTGATTCCACGCATCTGTCCCTCGTATCCAGAACATCTACAGAGATTTCCTGCTAAATATTCTTTGATTTCTTCATCGGAAGGATCCGGATTTTCCCGGAATAAGGCAATCGCATTCATGATCATACCCGGATTGCAGAAACCACACTGCTCAGCACCCTGATCTGCGATAAAAGCACCAAATTCTTCCGCTTCTTTCTGAAGTCCCTCTAACGTATCTACTTTACATCCATTTACCCGTGCCACCAGCATAGAGCAGGAAAGCACTGGTTTTTCATTCACGAATACCGTGCAGAGTCCACAGTTGGATGTCTCACAGCCACGCTTTACGCTGTAGCAGCCGTGGTCACGCACAAAGTCGATGAGTAATGTATCCGGTTTTACAAGTGCTTCCACTTTTTTCCCATTTAATGTAATTGTCACAACCATGTTACTGCACCTCCTCTGTCACGGTCAGCAGCGCACGACGGATCAGCACCTTGGCAAGATGTGTCCGATATGCAGCACTGGCGCGCATGTTATCCTGCGTTGGAATCTGAACCGCAAGTTCTTCTGCGATCTTTGCAGCTGCATCCGCACCGTTTTTTCTGATTGCTTCTGTCTGCTCCTCAGAAACAGTCAAAAGCATGGCTTTCTGCGGTCTCGCACCGACTGCCACTCTGGTTCCTTTTTTGTCCAGACAGACGGCACATGTTAATAATGGAAAATCTGTTTTTGTATTTCTCTGAGACAGATAAACGCATTTTCCAGGTGTCTTTTTTACGATGAGACGAATCAACACATCGTTGTCGCGGGGAAGATTTAAAAAATCTGCCAGCGACAGAATTCCATTGTGATATAACTCTACATAAGCGTCCATCGCTAAAAAGCAGGTCAGCACATCAGAAAAGCCAAACCGTCCAAACAGACTTCCACCTAAGGTAGCAAGATTTCGAAACTGCACACCTACGATATGGCGGACACTCTCACGGACTGCTCCATTGCTCCACTGGTTTAAGCCTTCGTGTAACTCCAACTGACGCAGGGATGTCATACATCCGATGGAAAACTGCATCTCATCTTCCTCAATGGTATCAAGACCAAGACCAGACAGATCGATGGCAGTCTGTATCCTGTGATCTCCCATTTTCATCCAGAGCATTCCACCTATGATCTGATTGGTTCGCTTCTGATTTAATTCAAATGCCTGCTCCAGACTTTCTGCCTTCACATACTCTTTGATTTCCAGCATTCATGTTCTCCTTCTTTTACAATGATTTCAAAGTTTTCTCTTATACAAAGTTTTTGTTCTTATCACATATTTTCTGTCGTATTAACATCAGATATGCTTTTTACAGATATCATTCAGACAGCACTTGTCACAATATGGCTGTGTCCGTGCAGTACAGACTTCTCTGCCGTGCCATACCAGACGATGGCAGAAATCACTGCCTTCCTCCGGTGGTATGATCTTCCACAACTCCATCTCTACTTTTTTCGGCTCTTTGATTCCATCCACCAGTCCCATGCGGTTCACCAGACGGATGCAGTGCGTATCTGTTACAATGGCCGGTTCACCAAACACATCACCCATGATCAGATTTGCACTTTTCCTGCCGACACCCGGAAGTTTCAGCAGTGCGTTAAAATCCTTTGGCACTTTTCCACCGAACTCATTCCAAAGCATTTTCATACAGGCACTGATATCTCGTGCTTTGCTTTTTCCAAGTCCACAGGGACGGACAATTTCCTCAATGTCTGCCACATCGGCATCTGCCAGCGCTTCCACGCTTGGATATTTTTCAAACAGCTTCGGAACGATCATATTGACTCTTGCGTCCGTACACTGCGCAGCCAGACGTACACTGACCAGCAGTTTCCATGCCTGGTCGTAATCCAGCGTACAATCCGCATCCGGGTATTCTTTTTTCAGACGGTCTATGATTTCAAGCGCCCTTTGCTTTTTGGTCATAATTTTCCTCGTAATCTTTCCATTTTATCCGTCAAATAGCTGCATGATACTGCCTGCAAGCAGTCGTATCATGCAGCTATTGACAGATTTATTATAGCATATATTTTCTTAATGCTGTTGTAATTTCTTCGATTCTCTGCTCTGCGATCTCGCGCACAGTCATTCCTTTCAGGCTCTCAATGTAACCAAGTTCCTGACGATACAGCCAGTTTTTCTGTGCATCGTTTAATCGCTGGTAATGGTTTGCTTCCACCCAATTATCGTATGACAAAGGAGCCGGATAACCAAGTTTCTCATCCAGCAGTTCTTTCAGTTCGATCTGATCTGCACGCTCCAGCATGCCATTCCAGAATTCCAGAACTTCTTCTACGTGCTCATGGATCTCATAACGACGTGCACCACCATCATAAATGATACATTTTTCAAATAACGGATTGCACATAGACAGTGTCTGACGTCTGAATTCCGGTGCTATGATACCGCCCTTCCAGTAGAAATCTACGTCCGGAAGATTGATACCGGATACACCTTTATCCTGATAGGTCGCAAAAATACCTTCATAAAATACCGTGATAAATCCTTCAAAATCCGGCCAGTACTCACGGATTTCTTCGGTCAGGCGTTCTAAGATCTCAATGCCTTTTGTACCACCGATGGTAAAGATGATAATATTGCGCAGTTTTGCTCCGTGTGCACGGTAAAAATCTGTCACGTAACGCAGACAATGGATCAATGTCTCACCGGTAGCAATGATATCACCGATCAGTAAGGTGCTTCCCGGAACCATAGTCAGCTTGCTGTATTTGATTTCAAGGCCTGCAATCTCATCCTCATGGAACACACGCTCACTGGACAGAAAACTAATGTCATGCACGCGAATATGCTCACGATAACAGCTCTCCTCCAGCGGATAGTTCAATGCGCCACGTAAAATAGACAGAATATTGGCCGTTGTCACCTTTTTCTGCTCTTTGAAATAATATAACATCTGGGAAGTGGACGGAATCAGACAATAATAAGTCTCATATCCGACGATCTCCGGATTATTTAATAATTTCCGAGTCTCCGCTTCTGATACAATATAATATTCATTTTTAAAGTCTCCGCCCTCCAGTTGATAGCAGGATACCCCCTGATCTACAAATGTTGGGACAATCTGTACATTCTTCCAGCTCATCCTTCGTCTCTCCTGTTTTTGCATATAGATTTATTATACAATGGTTCGACAAATCCTGCCATGAAATTTTTTACAGAATCTCGGCTTTATTCATATACAAAATGCACAACAAAGCCGCCGGTTGATTCTTATTCCCAACTATGGTTCTTCGCCGTGCATTCTGTTTTCTTCATAAAAGGTGTTCTCCATGGGCTGCAACATCTGAATGCATAAAGAAAAAACCGGCAACTATTACAGAATTTCCTCTGTAGTAATTGTCGGCTTTTTTACTGCACATTATTTCTTTCCAAAACGAAAGAAACCTTTCTTTTCTTTTTTCTCATACGGCTCAGATTTATAGGATAATACTTTATATCCGATATCTTTTACCTGTTTTTTCACCCATGGAATATCAAGTTCCGCATCACTGATGATGACGGTCTCTCCGGCACTTGCTGAAGAAGAGACTTTATTTACTTTAAAATTGTTGCGGATGACTTCATTCATATGAGCTTCACACATGCTGCATGACATACCATCAATTTTTAATACAGTCTTTACCATACTGATTCCTTCTTTCTCAAATGATTACTCTTCAATCAGCATTATTGTATACCCCTACGGGGTACTCTGTCAATCAGTTTGGTTAGTATATACTACTGCATTATTGATATTTTTTCTCAATAAATTTTCTATAACTTGGTCGTCCACTGGCTCATATTCCATATCTCGTCTACCACATCCTGATAAAATTCCGGCTCATGGCAGATCAGCAGAATACTTCCGCGATACTCCCGCAATGCAGTCTTTAACGCATCCTTTGCATCTACATCTAAATGGTTTGTCGGCTCGTCCAGAAGCAGAAAATTCGTATCACGGTTCAGTAATTTGCACAGACGTACTTTGGCCTGTTCGCCGCCGCTCAATACACGCACCTGGCTCTCAATATGCTTTGTTGTCAGTCCGCATTTTGCCAGAGCGGAACGCACTTCATACTGGGAAAATGCTGGAAACTCCTCCCAGATTTCTTCAATACAGCTGTTTCGGTTATCCGGGCTTACTTCCTGTTCAAAATAGCCAAGCTGCAGTTTTTCGCCCAGTTCACATTCACCGGAAATAGATGGTATCAATCCCAAAATACTCTTCAACAGCGTTGTTTTTCCGATTCCGTTTGTACCAACCAGCGCAATCTTCTGACCACGCTCCATGGAAAAATTCAGCGGTTTGGACAACGGTTCATCATAACCGATCACCAGATCATGCGTCTCAAACAGCATTTTCCCCGGCGTCTGTCCATACTGGAAATGGAATTCCGGCTTCGGGCGCTCCGCTGCCAGTTCGATGACATCCATTTTATCCAGTTTTTTCTGACGGGACATCGCCATATTTCTGGTAGAAACTCTGGCTTTATTTCTTGCCACAAAGTCTTTTAACTCGCTGATTTCCTGCTGCTGTCTGCGGTAGGCTGCCTCAAGCTGCGCTTTTTTCATGGCGTACACTTCCTGGAAATGCTCATAATCACCAACATAGCGGTTCAGTTCCTGATTTTCCATATGATAAATAATGTTTACCACTTCATTCAGAAATGGAATATCATGCGAGATCAGAATAAATGCATTTTCATAATCCAGCAGATAACGTTTCAGCCATGCGATATGCTCTTCATCCAGATAATTTGTCGGCTCGTCCAGCAATAAAATATCCGGTTTTTCAAGCAGTAATTTTGCCAGTAAAACCTTTGTTCTCTGACCGCCACTCAAATCTGTAACATCACGATCCAGACCAAGATCCAGCAGGCCTAATGCACGGGCAACTTCATCTACTTTCGCATCGATCATATAAAAATCATGCTGATCCAGCAATTCCTGATAGGTCCCCGTCTCTTCCAGCAGACGTTCCATCTCCTCCGGTGTGGCCTCCGCCATCTGCTCAAACATCCGATTCATCTCTGTCTCCATCTCAAACAGCCATGAAAATGCAGAACGCAGTACATCACCGATGGTCATTCCTTCTTCCAGCACCGCATGCTGATCCAGATACCCGGCACGGACATTTTTTGCCCATTCGACTTTTCCTTCATCCGGCATCAGGCGTCCGGTTACAATACTCATAAATGTGGATTTTCCCTCACCGTTTGCACCGATCAGACCGATATGCTCGCCCTTCAGCAAACGAAAGGATACATCTTCAAAAATCGCACGGTCGCCAAAACCATGCGTCAGGTGTTCTACATTTAAAATACTCATTTATCTACGTGTTCTCCTTTATTTTATGATTCACTCAATTTTTTCTGATAGCAAAATTTTTACACCATGCTATCATACCAGAATCTTGTGAACTACCCATTGTCTAAAGCCAATGGGCTTCCTGCTTCACAGACCTCGTAACCTACTATCTCCACAGGCGTTTATTCGGGCAGTCCCTGCCCTATGATATGTTTTTTCTTAAGCTATCGTTCTTAATCCTTCTGCCAGGATATTCTTTGCAGCGTTAATGTCTCTATCATGTTTTGTACCACAAACCGGACATATCCATTCCCTCACTGACAGATTTTTTACCTCTGCTTTTTGGTATCCGCAATCGAAACACAACTGACTGCTGGCATAAAATGAATCTATCTTTATATAATCTCTGCCATTCCACTTTGCTTTATACTCCAACTGCTTTGTCAGCTCATACCATGATGCATCACTTATGGACCTGGCCAGATGATGGTTTTTTACCATATTCTTTATCCGCAGATTTTCTGAAACAATCACTTGGTTTTCGCTGACCATCTCATGAGATATCTTATGTAGATAATCTTTTCTGGTATTTGTTATTTTTTCATGACATATTGCTATCTTTTTTCTGGTTTTGTAGTAATTTTGGCTTCTCTTTTCTTTATGAGCTAACTGCCTTTGTAATTTTACCAGCTTCTTTTCATATCTTTTGATTGTTTTGGGATTTTCGTATTTCTTACCATCAGAAGTAATACATAAATCTTTGATTCCCAAATCCAGTCCCACATTCTCCTTTGTATGAGGCAACTCCTCATACTCTGTTTCCACCAATAATGAGACATAATACTTTCCACTTGGCTTCTGTGATACGGTTGCAGACTTTATCTGCCCGCTGAATTTTCTATGCAGCTTTGCTTTTACTTTCTTTAATTTCGGCAGTTTTACTTTGTTCTCTTCGAAATCTGCTTCTATATTTCCATTCGTAAAATTTGTTGTATATGATCTATGACGGTCGTGCTTACTCTTAAATTTCGGATATCCTGCATGTTCTTTAAAAAATTTCTGATATGCAGAATCCATGCTATAAATAGCATTGGTCAGAGCAAATTTATCCACTTCTTTCAGCCATTCATATTCCCTCTTTAACTGTCTGTTACAGTAATTGTTGCAGTCGGTTTTACTAACAGTTTTTTTCTCTTTTTCATATGTCTCTTTCCGATATGCCAGTGTTTGATTATACACGAAGCGACAACAGCCAAATGTTTTTGCTATCTGTACTTTCTGCACAGTATTGGGATATATTCGGTATTTATATGCTTTTAACATTTGCTGTCACCTCCTTAACCTTGGTTCTCTATATACTTTTTTAGCATTTCTTCTGATACATTTCCTACACTACACGCAAAATATCCATCTGTCCAAAAGGTATGTTCTTTCCAGAATTGTTTTCGTAAATATTGGGGATATCTTTTCCATATATGGTATGTTGTGTAGCTCTTCATCAGGTTTACAATCTTACTATCAGACATTGTCGGTTCTGCCTCTATCATGTAATGAATATGGTCTTTATCTGTTTCCATATATCTGATAATAACACTGTGTCTTTGACATAATCTCATATGAAAACTGTTTTATATCATCTGATATCTGCCTCGAAAACAGCAACTTTTTCCTATATTTGCAAACAAAAATAATGTGATATTGTAATAAATATTTGTGCCTGTTTTTAGATTCCCATGCCATAAGTATACAATAATTTCTGATTTTAGGCTACCTTAACCCACCGTCTGAAGCCAGTGGGATTGCGGTAGCCTTATTTCAAAAGGAAAAGCGAAATTTAGTGCCAGATTCCCCGCCGCTTTCGGATCGTATAATACATGCTATTTTCCATTGCCATAACTTTTTCCAACGGAACACTCTTGAACACCTGCATCTTCATCTTGAACTTGATCCAGAAGAAGGAGTAAACAGCCAATACCGCAAAGGTAATTCCCGTTACCAGCCAG
>NZ_CAKRAS010000027.1 GCF_934295145.1 uncultured Eubacterium sp.
TTTCAGGGATCCAAAGATTGGCTTTCCAAAATTCAAATCAAAACACAGGAGCAGAAAAAGCTATACGACAAATGTGGCAATATAAAGAAAAACCTGAAACTTTCAGAACGAGTATATATCTGTTCGTGCGGAAACCGGATAGATCGGGATCTGAATGCGGCAATGAATATACGTGAAGAAGCACGCCGTATGTTGTTAGCAGGATAAATGGGAAGTGTCTGTATCCAGACAATGAAAATATCCCATAACTGGGTAAAAATGAATCGCGGGGCACGCGAGGATAGCTTGTAGATACTTGGCGCAGTAGAGCCATTGAGCAAGAAGCCCCCACTTCAAAATCTGTGATTTAAGTGGTGGGAGCATGTCACATAATACAGATACTGTCATGGGTGATTTGACATGTCAGATACCACACATCCACGCCATTCCTTAGAGCTTCATCAAGAACTTCGCCAAAAGCAGGGTGTGTGGTCATATTTGGCAGGACAACAGAAACATTCGGCATGGCAATGACGAAAGCAAGGATACAGTGGTAGCCTTGCTTTTTTGCATGGATTAGTTCTTTCACATGGCGGACAGCACGTTCACTTGGCGCATCCGGAAAATAGCCGGTGCCGTCGATCTCCAGTGTACAGCCTTTAACTTCCATCAGATATTTTTCTTTTCCTTTCTCCATATAAAAATCGAGACGGGAATCGCCATATTTGTATTCCGGTTTGATAAACGTATAATCCTTAGTGGCGAGCCATTCGCCAACGACCTTATTCGGAGCCTGACTGTCGATATTTACCCAGCCCAGAGATTCTTTGTATACACTGATCAGATCATATTTTGTTTTGCGGTTCGGATTGTCCGAGCAGGTCAGAGCTACCTTTGCATCGGGAAAAAGCAGTTCTCCCATGCGACCGGTATTTTTGACATGTACGGTTTCTAAGGAACCATTGATCATTACTTCTGCCACAAAACGATTGCGGCGGCGGACAAAGGTGCCCATTACAACGTTTTCATACTTCATATAATTTAATCTTCTTCCTCCGTATGAGCCTTGATTTTTTCCTCATCCATACTGTCTAACTGAATATCCGGTAACAGTTCAAAATAAAAATCCTGATATTTTTCTGCCAGAGCAGCAATGCATTTTGTCTGCAAGATCTGGAATTTTGACAGCGAGATAATATCTTTGTCAAAAGTAATGTATACACTGATCCAGAGTTTTCGTCCGGTGCGGACAATATCGAAATACAGATTCTTGTGCCCGTAACCGCCGATGATCGGTTCTACGGTCGCTTTGATATCGTCTACGGTCTCTGCTTCCGGCGGCCAGAGCATCAGATCACGAAGTCCGGTAATAACTGTTTTGATCGGTGTCGGCAGCATAAATGCAGACAATATGATGGTAATGATCTGATCCAGATACGGTGTCAGACGCTGAAACCATGCGAACGGAACGATGATTGGAAGCAAAAATGCGATTGCCATTCCAAGAGAAACCACGCAGTCGATCTTCCATGTCTGTAATTCAATATTCACGATCGGTGAACTCATATGTTTGTTTTTAAAATGGAGGCAGATTGCCATGGTCAGACTTAAGGCGCAGGCAAAAAGCTCAAAAGCCGAAATGGTGTGAAAGGATACGGTATGTCCCCCATGAAGCAGCAGATGGATATTGTTAAAAATCAATCCAAAGGTAACTGCCGCCATGATGGCACCTTTGACTACCACAAATCCGGTTTCTACTTGGGTAAATCCAAAGGGATGCTGTTCACTGGCAGGGCGGTAGAGCAATGGGATCAGAAAAATCGATGGGAGCATCATAAAAAATTCCACACTGTCATAAACCGCATCCAGAAGAACTGCCTGAGAACCGGAAAAAACAGCCATGCCGATCTCTACGATGGCAAAGACCAGACTGCCGTACAGAGACAGGGTCATTGCTGATTTTTCTCTTTTCTGTGTTTTCTTTCCTACATGCATAAATAGAACCTCTTTTGTAAATATGTTTTTGTATGACAAAATTGCATTCGAATGCATTTATATAGTTCTTGTTGTATCAAATGACTGGTTGTATTTTACATAAGTTGCGCAAATAACCGTAAAATCAACTGTCCCAGACGCAGATGTGCGCCGAGGCCGGTTTTGTATTTTTCTGTCACTTCACGGCATTGCGAAAATGTATGTTTGAAATCATGCTTTATCTCAGCAACCGCCGGGCAATCCACCATGAAACAGCCATTTTCAAAATGGTGGTACAGACTGCGGTAATCCAGATTGATGGTACCGCAGGTGGCCATACGGTCATCGGCAATGCTCATTTTTGCATGGCAGAATCCCGGTGCCCATTCAAAAATACGGACTCCGTTGGAAACCAGTTGATGGTAAAAAGAGCGGGTAACGCTGTAAACCATCTTTTTATCCGGGATTCCGGGCGTGATAATGCGGACATCCACACCACGTTTTGCAGCAAGAGACAGGGCGTGTGACATTTCATCGGTAATGATCAGATACGGTGTGATAAACCAGCAGTAATGTTCCGCTTTATTTGCCATACTGATATAGACTTCTTCTCCCACCTGTTCATCATCCAGAGGGCTGTCAGCATAAGGCTGGACATATCCGTGCTGAATCGATTTATATCGGTACTCTGTCAGATAAGGTTCAAAAGAACGATCGCTTGGCAGATTCTTTTTGATCGCATTCCACATTTCCAGAAATGTGATGGTCAGAGATCTGACGGCATCTCCTTCCAGACGGATGCCGGTATCCTTCCATTCTCCATAAGGGTGAGAAAATCCAAAATATTCGTTTGCAAGATTATAGCCGCCGGTAAATCCTATTTTTCCATCAATGACGGTAATTTTGCGGTGATCGCGGTTGTTCAAAAACAAATTAACACCCGGAACAAAAGGATTAAATACACGGCAGGCAATGCCAAGTGTTTCCAGTTGTTTCGCAAAATCATGATTCAAAAAACTGATGGAACCCATGTCATCGTAAAAAACACGGACTTCGACGCCTGCTTTTGCACGTTCTGCCAGCACATCCTGAATTTTCTGCCATGCATCGGCATTTTCAATGGCATGATACTCCATAAAAATAAATTTTTCAGCTTTTGCCAGATCGCTAAGTTGTGCTTCCAGTCCCTGTACAGCTTTCGGGTAATAGGTAATGTCCGTATTTTGATAAACAGGATAAGCAGCATTTCGGTACAGATAATCAGAAATACTTCCGGCTGGCGCATAATGTTTTTTCAGGCGATGTGAAATATCGTGATTTGGCGACAGACATGGCAGCAAAATGGCATCGATTTCCTGATAACGTCTGCGCATATTGCGGGTACCTTTGTTTGTCTGAAACATCAGATACAGACAGACACCGAGTACTGGTATGATTAGAATTAATATGATCCATGGCATTTTCAGGGAAGATGTTTTATTTTTGCTGTAAATATATAAAACGAGGATCAGTACAAGAATTTTTGTCAGGGCATTGATCCAGGGCATTTGTGTATTCAGACGTTTCATAACAGCAATAAAAAAAGCAATCTGAAGAAAAATTGCTAACAGGCAGAAGAAAAGTCGTTTTACACTGTTTTTGGTTTTACTTCGACTTTCCATTGTGTGATGATGTATCTTTGCCATTGTGCTGTCATCCTTTCCATATTGCAAATATCGTTCTGTATACAGTGTTTTGACACCCAAATTTTGATTACACGGATTGTTCCGTGCTTTGCACTCACACAATCCTTCCCGCTATTCGCATATCGTGGGATAAAAATCCCACTTTTATGCTCATATCGGGGCGTGTCATTAAGCCATAAAAACACTCTTGTGCAAGCACATCGTGGTTTCAGGCTTTTGACACTGTAATCATAGATTATGATACCATAATTTTTCAACACAGCAAGAAAAAATCTGTTACAATAAGGAAAAAGTACTATTGAATGGAAAAATAAATTGTGGTTGTATCAGAAAAACAGGATGACAAAATAAGGAAATTATATGTTTTCATATAAGATGCAAACAGTGTAGTAAAATGAGAAAGGCAGCAATTATGTATCGAATTTTTTGCGTGGAAGACGATGAGACCATCGGAAAAATGATAAAAAAACATCTGGAAAAATGGGATTTTGAAGTGTATGTGGCAGAAGACCTCAGCCAGATCATGACGGAGTTTGCGTCATTTGATCCGCAGCTTGTGCTGATGGACATCCGGCTTCCTTTTTATAACGGTTATTACTGGTGTACGGAAATCCGCAAAGTATCGAAAGTGCCGGTGATCTTTTTGTCCTCTGTGGCGGACAATATGAATATCGTTATGGCGATGAATATGGGCGGGGATGATTTTATCTCGAAGCCATTTGATCTGGAAGTGCTGACGGCGAAAATCCAGGCGTTGCTGCGCAGAAGTTATGACTTTGCGGGAAGCAGCAGTATGTTAGAACATAAGGGTGCAGTTTTAAATCTGCTGGATGCTACGCTGACCTGGAACGGTCAACAGATTGAACTGACAAAAAACGAACTGAAGATTTTGCAGACGTTAATGGAACATAAGGAAAAAATCGTGAGCCGGGAAGAACTGATGGAAAAACTCTGGGAAAGTGATGCTTATGTGGATGAAAACACGCTGTCGGTAAATGTCAATCGTCTCAGGAAAAAGTTATCTTCGGTTGGGCTGGATGATTTTATTCTGACCAAGAAAGGAATCGGGTATCGAATCGGATGAAAACCGTAGAAAGTTTTATCAAGCGAAATATAGAGTGGTTGATTCTGGCAACTGCCATGCTTTGTATGCATGTGTTTTATTTGTTTTTGATCGGACGCCCTGAGGGGGATCTGATCTATGCGGGAATCCTGGATCTGTGCATTGTTGTGTTTGTGGCATGTATTGCGTATATCCGTTACTATCGGAAAGTGCGGTATCTGAAAGATATGCTGCAACAGCCGTTCTCCGGGGAAATGAAACTGCCGGAGACGGAGGATGTGATAGAGGAACTGTTGGGACAACTTGCGGAAAATGCCAATATTGAGCGTCAACTGACGTTGAATACCACTGCCAGACAGCAGTCTGAGATGAAGGATTATTATGCAAAATGGGTGCATCAGATCAAGACACCGATCGCGGGACTTCAGCTTTTGCTTCAAATGGAACGAAGTGAGCTGGAAGAAGCAGAAGCAAAGGATGGGATTTCAGAAGAACTTTATGTAAAGCAGCTTCAAAATCTGACTGATATAGAAGATGAATTATTTCGGATTGAAGAATACGTGGGAATGGCATTGCAGTATCAGCGACTCAACAGTACGTCAAATGATTACATCTTAAAACGGATATCTCTGGACGCTGTAATTCGTGAAGTGATCCACAAATATGCGAAAATCATGATCCGACGAAAAATCCGGATGCACTATGAGAAAACGGAAGTAACGGTTATTTCTGATGAAAAATGGCTTGCATTTGTATTGGAACAGTTATTGTCTAACGCTGTGAAATATACACCTGAGGGTGAGATTACCATTGAAGTGCGGGAAGAACCGCAGCACATCTGGCTGGAAATCCGGGATACGGGTATTGGTATTCGAAGTGAAGATATTCCACGGGTATTTGAAAAAGGATATACCGGGTTTAACGGACATGAAGATAAACGTTCCACAGGAATTGGACTGTATCTGTGCCGGGAAGTATTACAAAAACTGGGGCATACGATCCAGATACAGTCCGAAATGGGTGTTGGAACCAACGTAAAAGTTGGCTTCTCAAGGGATGTGATTGATTTCAGGGATTAAAAAAGCCAATTTCCTTTTAATAAAAACTGATTCCGTTTTGCCCCAATGGAAATAAACTGAATTTCATGATCTAAGAGCTGCTCCAGGTGTCGGATATAATTCTGTGCGTTCTGGGGCAGTTCACGATAAGTATGGCATCTGGAAATATCTGTTTTCCATCCGGGAATCATTTCCAGAACCGGGGTGTAGCTGCCAATGTCTTCGGAAGAATCAAATTTTGTCGTCTGCTGTCCATCGCGGCTGTATGCGGTGATTACAGGAATTTCATCCAGATGACTTAAAACATCAAGTTTTGTCAGAGCCAGTTTATCGGCATTTTGCATTTTTAAACCATAGCGGGCAGCCACGGTATCGAAAGGTCCGACACGCTGTGGACGTCCTGTGGCGGAACCGTATTCGTGTCCGGCTTCCCGAAGGGTATCATTCCAGGTTCGTCCCATTGCTTTTTCGGCAACGAAGGAACCGGCACCGACGCAGGAGGAGTAGGCTTTCAATACGCCGATAATATGGTCCGGATGCGCCCATGGAATTCCTGCACCGATAGGTGCATAAGCGGCAATGGTGGAAGAACTTGACGTATAGGGATAGATGCCGTAATCAATGTCACGCATGGCACCAAGCTGTGCCTCTAAAAGAACTCTTTTTCCATTGGCAAGTGCTGTTTCCAGATAGCGGCTGGTATCTGCTATATAAGGTGCAAACTGCGCTGCCTGATCTTCGCACCAGGCATAAAGGGCAGGATAGGACATGGGTTCCTGATGATAACAGCCTGCAAGTTCCAGATTTTTTGCCTCCAGTATGGTTTTTAATTTTAACTGTACGGAAATGTCAGTTAAATGCAGCAGGTCGCCCATACGAATCGTCTTTTTTCGATATTTGTCGCAGTAGGCATAAGCAATCCCATGTCTGGTAGAACCAAATTCTGCGGCAGTTTTTGCCAGTCGGTTTTCTTCTAAAATATCCTGAATTTTATGCCATGGCATAGAGACCGTGGCGCGTTTTGATATTTTTAATTGCTTTGGAGTAATGTCATAGCCTTTGTTTTTCATATGCTGGAGTTCGCCGGAGAGATGTTCCGGATCAATGACCATTCCGTCACCTAGAATACAGGTTACATTGGAATGTAAAATACCGGATGGAAGCAGGTTGAATACAAATTTGCGCTGACCGGTTACTACGGTATGACCAGCGTTATTACCACCCTGATAGCGAACCACAACATCGGAGTGGTGTGCCATCAGATCAACCATTCTGCCCTTTCCTTCGTCTCCCCAGTTCAATCCACTGATTACGGTAAGCATCGTAAAAATCCTCCTCTTTTTATCTGGGACGATTATACTATTGAAATAGAAATACGTAAAAGATATAATTGATATATTACAAATTATAAATTGATATACCAGATGAGAGATGATTTTCATTTTTACAGACAGTGAGTAACAAAATTATATTAGTGCCGGAATTCGGTTCACTGATATATAGGTCGTGAGTAAAAATAGTGCGAAAATGCATAACCAACAATGTTTTCAAAAGGGGAACGTATGAACATTAATTTCGAGTATTATAAAATATTTTATTATGTAGCAAAGTACTGCAATTTTACGAAAGCAGCCAGAGTGCTTGGAAGCAGTCAGCCGAATGTGACCAGAGCCATGAATACCTTAGAGCAGCAGATGCGGTGCACACTTTTTATCAGAAACAATCGTGGTGTACAGCTGACACCGGAAGGGGAAAAATTGTATGTGCATGTATCGGCAGCCATGACACAGCTTCTGGCGGCGGAGGAAGAACTGGCGGACAGTACCAATCTGTCCCGGGGAAGTATTGCCATCGGAGCCAGTGAGACGGCGCTGAATATTTTCCTGCTGGATAAATTAAAGCAGTTTCATATGGAGTATCCCGGAATTCGATTGAAGATTTACAACCATTCCTCTCCGGAGGCGATTGAAGCGGTAAAAAGCGGTAAGGTGGATTTTGCGGTGATTTCCACACCGACAGAGGTAGAAATGCCACTAAAGAAAGTGATCCTGCAGCCTTTTAGGGAAATCCTTGTGGGCGGACAGACCTTCACAGCGTTGAGCAGTCAGACTCTTTCCCTGGCAGAATTGAAAAATTATCCGCTGATCTGTTTGGGGGAGGAAACAATGACCTACCGATTTTATAAGGGATTGTTTTTATTCCATGGTCTGGAACTGAAGCCGGATACAGAGGCGGCTACCACAGATCAGATCTTACCACTTGTAAAATGTGATCTTGGACTTGGATTTCTTCCGGAAGAGATGGCAAAAGATGCATTACAAAAAGGAGAAATCGTGCAGATCTGTTTGCGTGATGCGATCCCGGAACGAAACATTTGTCTGGTGTACGATGTACAGCATCCGCTGAATGAGGCAGCCAGACAGTTTCGGAAGACGATTATGGAGGAGAAAAAGGCATGACACTGCAACAGCTAAAATATGCAATCACCGTGGCGGAGACAGGAACTATCACGGAAGCCGCGAAAAAACTTTATATTTCACAGCCAAGCCTGACCAATGCCATCCATGATCTGGAAAAAGAGATGAATGTGGAGATTTTTCATCGAACAAACAAAGGCATTGATATTTCCAAGGAAGGAGAAAAATTCCTTGGCTATGCCAGACAGGTGCTGGAGCAGGCGGCGATTCTGGAAGACAAGTATAAAAACGGAAGCGGAGGAAAAAAGCAGTTTTGCGTATCAACGCAGCATTATTCCTTTGCGGTCAATGCGTTTGTCGATCTGATCCAGCAATACGGTCAAGAAGAGTATGATTTCAGTTTACGTGAAACTCAGACTTACGAGATCATTGAAGATGTGGCAAAAATGAAAAGCGAGATCGGCATTCTGTTTTTGAACGAATTTAATGAGAAAGTACTCCGAAAATTGATGAAAGCCAATGATCTGGAATTTCACCCACTGTTTACGGCGCGACCGCATGTATTTATCAGTAGGAGACATCCATTGGCAGATCATACGATCATTACAAATGAAGAACTGGAAGCGTATCCGTATCTTTCTTTTGAGCAGGGGGAACATAATTCGTTCTATTTTTCGGAAGAAATTTTTTCAACGACGGAGCGGAAGAAAAATATTCGTGTCCGTGACCGTGCGACGCTTTTTAATCTTCTGATCGGACTGAACGGATATACCGTCTGCAGCGGTGTAATCGATCAGGATCTGAATGGAGAAGATATTATTGCGGTTCCGCTTCAGGATGAAAGTGATATGCAGATCGGTTACCTGACGCATCGAAGGGGAATGCGGAGTAGATTGGGAGAAACCTATTTAGCGTTTTTAAAGGAATATCTGAAAGTTTGAATGAAGTTTCTGCATAGTAAATGGTACATGTAATGCAGATAACATTAATTTTCTTTTATTCAAATTTGATAAAAATCAGTGTCAGTTTCCCGCGATATATTTTTAATAAAACGGGGAGTAATTTAGTGAATGCAGGTTTGCTATAGCTTAAAACTATGACAAACCTGCATTTTCATGTATTATACAAAACCAATCTCCGAACTTATAATAAAGACCATCAAGTGCAACGAAAATAAAAATCATGAGTTTGGAGGAAATAAAGATGAGCAATTTACAGACACCGTTTCGATATGATTACGTGGGAAGTTTCCTGCGTCCGGAAAAATTAAAACAGGCAAGAAGACAGTTTGATGAGGGAAATATTCCATATGCAGAGCTGAAAGTAGTAGAGGATGAAGCTATCACAGAACTGATAGGGAAGATCAAAGAGCTTGATTATCATGTGATCACAGATGGAGAGTTCCGCCGTGCAACTTGGCATCTGGATTTCATGTGGGGATTTGACGGAATCGGACATGTACCGACCAAGACTGGTCTGCCATTCCACGGAGAGCCGGCGATGATCGACGATACATACCTCACCGGAAAAGTTGGGTTATCCGGCGAGCATCCATTTGTAGATCATTTCCGTTTTGTAAAACAGTTTGAGAATGAGCAGACAATTGCAAAGCAGACCATTCCGTCTCCGGCACAGTTTTTAGCACAGTTTACCATGCCGTTTAACCGTGAAGAGACAGAAAAGTATTATGACTCAGACGCGGAACTTGTAAATGATATTGTGGCAGGTTATGGCAAAGTGATCGATGATCTCTATGCAGCAGGCTGCCGTAATGTGCAGCTGGATGACTGTACCTGGGGCATGTTTGCAGATAAGACAGGTCATTTAATGTATGGAACGACACAGGAAGGATTGAAAGAAATCCAGAAAGCGTACAAAGACATCAATAACCGTGTCATTGCAAATGCACCAAAGGATCTGGTGATCAATACGCATGTATGCCGCGGTAATTTCCATTCTACCTATGCAAGCAGCGGCGCTTACGATCCGGTGGCAGAGATTCTTTTTGGAGAGGAAAATGCAAATGCTTATTATCTGGAGTTTGACGATGAGCGTTCCGGCGGATTTGCACCGTTGGCAAAAGTATCCGGTGTAAAAAAAGTCGTGCTTGGACTGGTTACTACCAAATCTCCGAAGCTGGAGTGCAAAGCAGAAGTTATTGACCGAATCCATGAGGCAGCAAAATACATTCCGCTGGAGAGATTGTACTTAAGTCCACAGTGCGGATTTGCTTCCTGCGAAATCGGTAATAAACTGACGGAAGAAGAACAGTGGGCAAAATTGAAACTGGTAAAAGAGATCGCAGAAGAAGTTTGGGGATAATCGAACCGAAAAAAGAGTGATTTGTGTAAAAGAAAAAGCTATCTATCCATAACTTACAGTTATGGATAGATAGCTTTTCTGTATTTGTGAAGAAAGTGTGAACACAGTATAATAAAACTATCGGACATAGGGGTTCGGCAATGAAGAAGGAGGATTTTTCTATGAGAAAGAAAAAAGTATTGGCTACATTGATCGCAGTGGCAGCTTGCCTTACTTTCACAGGTGTGGCAGCACCTTCTGCTCTGACAACAACAGCTCAGGCAGCAGGTTATACCGGACTGAAGAGAATTTCAGCAGGTAACTGGCAGTATTACAAAAATGGAAAGAAAGTAACAAGTGGCACAGACGTAGTAAAAAACGAAAACGGCTGGTGGTATGTAAAGAACGGCAAAGTAGATTTTTCTGCAAATACAGTAGCAAAGAACCAGAATGGCTGGTGGCTGATTCGCAACGGTAAAGTAGATTTTTCTGCAAACACAGTAGCAAAGAACCAGAATGGCTGGTGGATCATTCGTAATGGTAAAGTAGATTTTTCTGCAAACACAGTAGCAAAGAATCAGAATGGCTGGTGGATCATTCGTAATGGTAAGGTAGATTTTTCTGCAAACACAGTAGCAAAAAATGAGAATGGCTGGTGGAAGATTACCAACGGAAAAGTAGATTTTGGTTACACAGGAATTGCGAAAAATGAGAACGGCTGGTGGAGAATCGAGAATGGTAAAGTAAACTTTGACTGCAACAGCGTAGAGAAAAACGAGAACGGCTGGTGGTATCTGGACGGCGGAAAAGTTGATTTTGGATACAATGGTCTGGCAAACAACAAGAATGGTCAGTGGGTTATTGAAAACGGAAAAGTAACCTTTGCATACAATGGTGAATATACAACCTCAGAGGGTATTGGATATCAGGTAAATGGAAGCAAAGTGGATACAAGATCTTTTGATTATTCCAAATTGATCGCTGAGCAGGAAAAACAGTTTGCAGTTGTTCCGGAAGCAGCAAAAATCGGCATTGCAGCAGAGGATGAGAATGGTGCATCCGGCGTTGTGCTGACAGCCTCCAAAAAATATCAGGGCGAGTATTGCCTGAATGCTTTAGTAGCAGGTGATAAAATTGCTCTGAACACAACTGGCGATAAAAAAGTTGCAAGTGCAGTAAGTACAAACGAGAACAGTGACATTGCTATCGTTGATGGAAATGTTGTATTTACACCGGCAGCAATCAATGCAGGAAATCCGGTAGATGAAGTCATTACTGTAACTATGGAAGATAAAACAGAATATAAAGTACATACGTTAAATGATATGATGCCAGGCATGAACATCGAGAATAATGGTGTTGAAAAAGACGATGCAGGTGTATATTCTTTTGCACTGGATCATTTCTTCCTTCGTGTAAATACTGAGGGTGAGTTAGTATACTATCGTTTCATCCCACAGATGCACGTAACAGTAGACAGTCGTGGAAACGTATCTGAGAATATGGCAGAGAACTTTGCCGCTCAGGATGCCGTTGACGGAAGTCGTTATTATACAGCATTTATTGAACTGAAACCGGATTACAGAAATGCAAACGGTGGGTATTCCAGCGGATCCTACCTGGTAATGGATAAGGATTATGTAGATATTGATCAGGCAGTTCTTGAGCCGACAACAGAGCATGGAGAGGGATACCTGGATCAGCATGAGTTTGTAGTACTTGGCAAAAATCATTATATCAGCCTCAGCTACACACCGATTCTGGCAGAGAATCTTCCGGATTCTGTAAAAGGTATTGATGGTGGATATACAGGTTTTGTATGGGCTGGCATTATTCAGGAAGTAAAAGACGGAAAAGTTGTAAACGAAATTAATACAGCAGATTATCCGTTATTATATGAATCAGCTGTTGAGTGCATCAACTATGCAGGAAGTACTTTAAAAGGAGCACCGGTTACAGCAGGACAGACTGAGGTTGCAAATAACTTTGCAGCAGGTGTCATGGATTATGTTCATGTAAACAGTGTGGATTACACATTAGATGCAAAAGGAAATACCGATAAGATTTTAGTTTCCATGCGTGATCAGAGTGCGGTTTACCAGTTTGACTTTGACAATGGCGATATCGACTGGATCCTTGGTGGTAAAGCATCAACGCTGACAGGATATGATGAGTATACATCAACCCGTACGGATGATAATAAAGTTCCGTTTAAAGCACTCACTTATGGACAGCACTTTGCACGTTACACAAACAAAGATGCAAACGGTATGATCACAGGAAATACAGAGATCAGCTTATTCGATAACCAGACAGGTATCGGACCTTTCCTGACATCTCCGACATTCCCAGGTGCACCGACAACGGAGACACGTACTTTTGAAGCTACAATTGATGAGACAAAAGGAACTGCAACGATTTCTAATATAATCAAAGGCACTGATCTGACAGATAAAAATGGTAAATATCATATTGCCAGTCATTGCGGAAGCGTACAGTACGACAGTGCTACATCCGTAACAATTGGTTGGGGACTTCACGGTGTTATTGATAACATTCCTGGTGTAGTTCCAGCTGAAAAATTGACAATTCATGATAGCAATTATCCTGAAATCGCTCTGAAACAGGGAAGCCGTCCGGTATTTACAGATTACAATCCGACAACTGGAACAATCTCTTTCGAGCTGACACCAGTAAGAAATCAGATGAACATGGGAAGTCCGGATGCATTGTTCTCTTACAGAACATATAAAACAGCAGACTAATCGAATACAGAGAACGTTAGCGTATCTTAGGATGGATAAACACACGATCCCGGGGATTTAATTTCCCCGGGATTGTTGCGTCTGAAGAAAAAACAGTGTAAACTTGTAGTACCATAATGCATAGCAGTACAAGAGAAAAAACAGGAATTTGCTGCAGCAGAGGGGAGGAAGTAGCAAAAGCGGATTGTAAATGTCTGTTTTATAAGGCCAGTATAGAAGAAGACAGTTTTTCGGGGAGGAAGTAGCAATGAGACTGGAACAAATTACATATTTTTTGCGTGTGGCAGAGCATGGAAATATTACTGCAGCCGCAAAATCACTTTATATCTCACAGCCTGCCCTGAGTAAACAGATTACACTCCTGGAGCAGGAAGTTGGTCTGCCATTGTTTGAACGTCAGGCGAGAGGCGTGGTGCTGACCCAGGCGGGCGTACAGTTTCAGAAGGATCTGCAGAACATTTTAAAAGAACTGGAACATGCAAAGAAAAATGCGGTACTTGCAGGCCGGGCACAGAAACCATTGTTGAATATCGGTTGTTTTGACGGTGCGTATGCGGATGATTTTCTCCCGCCTGTCTACGATTATCTGAAAGAAGCTGCTTCCGGACAGAAACTGGTGATCCATAAATGCAACTTTCTGGAAGGGCACGAGTATCTCGAAAAAGGAAAAATTGATCTGTGGCTGACGCTGGCTCCGTCCTGGCAGGACAGACCGGGATTCTTAAAAAAGAAAATTGCATGGAGAAAAGGTGCCCTGATTTATTCGGAAAAATTGCAGGTGGGACAGAAAGAAAATCCAACCTGGGAAGACTTCAAAGATGAGACTTGTATTCTGGTGAAAAAAAGTCAGAGCCCGGGCATGTTTCAGCATACCTTAGATACCATGGAATTGATTCAGCTGGATGAGGGAACCATTGAAGTGGTAGAAAATATCGGCACGCAGATCAGTTATGTAAAACTTGGACGAGGGTATTGTTTTCTGTCTGAAAATATCATTCAGGGAAGTAAGGAATTGAGATGTATTTCGCTTCCGGGAGAACGAGGCATTGAGGTTGTGGCTGTCTGGTCTGAGAAAAATGCGGCAGTGACAAAGTTGATGGAGAATTATCCAATATGAAGAACCGAGGATGAAAATGAGGCTGCATCAGTTCTCTTCAAAGCGGATGCCAATGATAAAAATATTGTCCTTAGACAGAAATGCTGTTAGAATAAGCAAAAAACAGTGAAGAAAAATAATGAGGTATGAAATGATAAAATTTACAGATGTTTCCTTTGGTTTTCCACAGAAGGATTTATATAATGAGATTTGTTTTGAAATTGTCGAGGGCGACCATGCGGTACTTATTGGCAGTAACGGCACAGGAAAGAGCACACTGATCGACATGATCATCCACACGGATGAGTATTTATATGATGGCAAAATTGAAAAAGACGAAGCAGTGCGCATTGGTTATATTCCACAGTTTGTAAAGCATGAGACAGAGGACATTTCTGCTTTTGATTTTCTGGCAAAACCATTTGTCGAACTTCAGCAGAAATCAGAAGCAATCTGTGCGGAGATGGAGACGGCAGAAGATATGGACGAGGTGTACGGCCGTTATCAGAAAGTGCTGGATGAGATGGATGCCATTGACGCATACAATTATGATTCCAATATCCGAAAAGAACTTGCGATTGCAGGTATGACCGCACTGGAAGATGCATCCGTGAAAAAGATTTCCGGTGGAGAGTTCAAATTGTTATCTATTATCAAAAGCATGCTTTTGAAGCCGCAGCTTCTGATCATGGATGAGCCGGATGTATTTCTTGATTTTGAAAATATTATCGGTCTTTCCAAATTGATCAATAATTATGAGGGAACCATTATTGCGATTTCTCATAACCGACTGCTGTTAAGCCAATGTTTCAATAAGATTCTGCATCTGGAAAACATGGAACTGCAGGAGTTTCCGGGAACTTTTGCAGAGTACAATCAGGCAATGCTTGAGACAAAAGTGCAGATGGCAGAGCAGGCGACCAAGGATGCGGAGTGGATCGCCGTACAGGAAAAACTGATTGAGAAGATCCGTTCAGAGGCAACTTATATTGATAATCCGGCAAAAGGAAGACAGCTGAAAGCCCGTGTGTCCTATCTGGAAAGACTGCAGGCGAGACAGTGTAAGAATCCGTTTATTGAGAATCATGGATACGACTTTACCTTCCCGGAAGTGGAACAGCCGGAGGATTATGATCCGGAGCATGCACCGATTGTAATTTCTGTAAAAGATTATGCACTTTCTTTTGATCGTGAATTACTGACAAATGTTTCTTTTGATATCAAAGCGGGTGAGAAAGTTGTCATTGTTGGTGCCAATGGAACCGGAAAATCCAGTATGTTGAAGGATATCTATGAAAGCATGCAATCAAATACTGACCGCATCGGATATTACACACAGATTTTTGATGATGATCCGGAACAGCTTTCCGGTGGTGAACGAAATATCAAGCAGCTTCGAGCATTGTGTGAGTCAGATGCAGAAATCCTGTTTTTAGATGAGCCGTCCAGCCATCTGGATACTTATGCACAGATTGCCCTTGAAAAAGCAATCAAAGAGTATAAGGGAACCGTGCTCATGGTAACACATGATTTTTATACTGTTGCAAACTGCGCAGATCGTATTTTGTTACTTGAGAATGGCACAGTTCGTGAGCAGAGCGGCAGAGCTTATCGCAAGAGTATTTATAAAAAATATTTCGAAAGTGATATTTTTGAGGCAGAGCGTATTCGGGTTGAGCGGGAAGTACGAATCAATGCGCTGCTCAGAGACGGTAAATGGAAAGAAGCAAAGAATGCATTGTAAGAACATACAGAAAGTTGATCTATAATCTGTTCTGTACTACAATTTCAAAGAAGTAATGAATATCATCTAATAAAAATAAATATTTCTTTAATTTTGGAACGATACTATTTACACAAATTGAATCGTAAGGTAATCTTTAAAAAAGTATTCCAAGGGTACGAATAATAGAGAGTACTAATAATTAAGAAAGAGGTATATGGATGATGAACAAGAAAATGATCCCGATGGTAATTGCACTGGTGTTTTGTATTGGATTATTCGGAGGCTGTGGACAGACAGAGAAGCAACAGGGTAATGTTGCAACAAGTAGTAACAGCGAAGCAGGAAAACAGAAAGAAACAGCAAATGTAAAAGAATTGACAGGAACGATTGATGAGATAAAAGATTTCATGTTTGTTGTTACAGATGAGAATGACACTCCATACAGTTTTACCTTTGAAGAAAAACCGGAAGGCCTGGAGAATGTCAGCAATGGAGATACTGTGACTGTAACATATACAGGAACAATTTCCGAGGTGGATCCATTTGACGGAGAAATAATTTCTGTTGAAGAGGCAAAATAAAAAACAGATAACTTACGAAAATGTAAGCGAAGGAATTCCTGCAAAGTATTGATTTTACTGGATTTGTGGAATGTAAAAACACAGATTTACACCAAATTTATACCAAAATTTTTTAAAAGTTATAGCAGAAAAAGAAATCTGATATGAGAAAAATGATCCCAACTTCATGTGATTATGTGAAGTCGGGATCATTTGTTGTATGTGGGGAGTTAGTGATTTTTTTTAATAGGATCATTCTTTAAAAGTAATCTATTTTTTCCGTGCTATATAGAAACCATACGTGATCAGTATGATTATATCTTAATTGATTGTGCACCAAGCCTTGGAATGCTGACGATTAATGCACTGGTAGCAGCGGATGCAGTGATTATTCCGGTACCGGCGGCATACTTACCGATAAAGGGATTGGTTCAGTTATTAAAGACAATCTCAATGGTAAAAAGGCGGTTAAACAGAAAGCTGCAAATAGAGGGTATTTTAATCACAATGGCAGACTTCCGTACAAAATGTCGGGCTTGCATCCGATGGTTTGACCGCAAGTACATATGGTTGAAAATTCCTATTCATTCATATAAACCGTTGTAAAATGGTAACGGATAATCGTTTTCGTAATCTTTGCATAATGCGATAAATTTCTTTGCCGAAGCTGTTAAAAACTTATCTTTATGATGAATTATATGGAAATTTCGGCTGAAACTCAACCCCTCTACTTTGACAGTACAAATCAAGCCTTGTCGCAGAGCCGGAAGAATCATTCGATGCGGTAATACAGCAATTCCTAATCCATTGATTGCAGCATTGACCAGTGCCGTTGTGCTTATTGCTTCCCATACTGGTGTAATGTGGATGCCAGCCTGTTCAACTACACGGTTAAACACCTCTCGTGTGCCACTGCCTTTTTCACGCAAGAGAAATCGCTGTCTTTGAAAATCTTCTATGGATATAACTTGCCCCTGTGTCCAGCCTTTATCCGTACCGCATATGACACTCAGATAATCTTCCATGTAGGCTTCCGAAACGATATTTGGATTATGCGCAATACCTTCGATCAACGCACAATCCAATTCATTTGCCAAAATTTTTTGTTCCAGACGTTCTGATTGCTCAATGGTAACTCTGACATCAAGCCCTGGGCAGAGTTCAGAGAACGCCTTTACATAGTTTGGTAAAAACTGCGAACCGATGGTGATACTTGCACCAATACGGAGAACTCCTTTAGAATTCCAATCACGCAACCCTGTTTCCATATCTGCAAACAAGTCGGATATATGTATCGCATATTGAAGAAAATGCTGCCCTGCATCGGTGATTTGCAATCGTCTGCCGATTCTGTCAAACAGGTGTACTCCGTAATATTGCTCCAGTTCCTTAATGACAAGGCTGACTGCTGGCTGTGTTATGTGTAAAACTTCCGCTGCTTTGGTGGAATTATATCCGTTTTCGCATACGGTACGAAATATTATCATGTGTCGTATCGTCATAACAATCTCCTTATATAAAAACACTTATCCTTTCTGTAAAATTATATTATTTCCATTATTAGAAATCAAGCGGTATAATGTTAATAAACATAGAAAGGACGGCATTTTAGAAGTGAACAGCTTGCAAAAATACAAAAAATTGTTTTCCTCCACTTTAAAACTGAGTGCTTGCACTTTTGGCGGCGGATTTGTAATCATTCCGTTGATGCGAAAGAAATTCGTGGAGGAACTTGGTTGGATCGAAGAAGATGAGATGATGGATCTGACCGCAATCGCACAGTCTTCACCGGGCGCAATAGCAGTTAATGCTTCCATTTTGGTAGGTTATCATGTGGCGGGTTTCCCCGGCGCAATGCTCACGGTATTGGGAACTATATTGCCGCCATTTATGATTATTTCCATCATTTCCATGTTTTATCAGGCATTTCGCGATAATGCCATTGTAAATATGGCAATGGCAGGAATGCTCTGCGGAGTGGCGGCAGTAATCTGTGATGTTGTGATCAATATGGCAAAAACCATTCTTCAAAAAAAACGACTATTGCCTGTTATTGTTATGCTTGGTTCTTTTGCAGCCGTTCGCTTTTTCTCTGTGAATATCATAGCCATTATTCTTGTCTGTGGCGTGATCGGAGCAGCGGATACGTGGCATCAAGGAAAAATGCGGAAAGTAGGTGATAAACGGTGATATACCTTGAATTATTCTGGAGCTTTTTTCGAATTGGATTATTCAGCATTGGTGGTGGATATGCTGCCATGCCTTTGATTCAGAATCAAGCGGTGGATATTCACTCTTGGCTGACAATGACACAATTTGCGGATATTATGACCATCGCTGAAATGACACCCGGCCCCATAGCCATCAACTCAGCAACATTTGTTGGTATCCAAGTCGCAGGTCTTCCCGGTGCTGTCATCGCAACGGTTGGCTGTGTGTTTCCATCCTGTGTTATCGTAATGACCCTTGCCTATATCTATTATCGTTTCCGTGGATTGAATATGGTGCAGGGTATTCTTGCCGGACTTCGCCCTGCGGTCATTGCAATGATCGCATCAGCGGGTATCTCACTGTTGATTATGGCGCTCTATGGACAGAGAACGCTTCCGAATGATTTGGCATCTTTGGACTTGATTGCTGCGATTATTTTTGTTATTGGCATTTTTGTTTTAAGAAAGTGGAAACTGAATCCGCTTTGGGTTATGGCAGGTTCGGGCTTTGCAGGAATCATCCTGTATTCACTTGTATAAGAGAAGAGGCACAGTTATAAAATACACGATAAAGGCAGGAGTCCTTTATAAAAATGAATTTCTGATTGTGTAAAACATCTGATTTTATCGAGGGTATGGGGAAACGAAATCCCCATCAAGATATGGGGAAATATGCGGATTGTGGATATTAAAAAGTCTAATATCGTTGATTTATTAAATTACATTACCGAAGATGGAAAATCTTATGGAACTGCATTATTTTTCAAAAAAGTATTATCAAATTGTAAGTATTAATCATCAGTTAACCTATCGAAAGTATGAGGGAGATCCCCACGCAACATTTCGTATTACTCTGACCAAAGGTAAGAATACGCGAATAATCCCCATGACAAACAGATTACGTAAGGTGCTTCTTGATTTGAAAAAAGATTATAAGTACTTCCATACAGAGGAAACTGTGGATGGAATGAGTGGATTTTTGTTTTGCACTATGAGAGGAAGTTTACAGGTTACGTCAATGTTTAATAGTGATTTGAAAGCCTTAGTGAACGAGTATAACAAGATTGCAGAATATCCGATTGATGAGATTAGTTCTCATACATTACGGCATACACCAATTTACAACAATTTTTACACCATCTATACCCATTTTTGGTGTAGATATAAAGAATTATAAAGAAATACATGAAAGCAAAAGTATAAAGAATCCAGTAATACCGGGATATGAGGTGGTTTATAGAGTTATAAAAATATGTTCAAGCTTACGAAAATGTAAGATTAAAGGCAGAAATGTAAGCCAAATCGATGGTTTGCATTTCTGCCTTTTGTTATGATAGTCTCAACAAAGAAACAAGCATGCTGAAACAAAAATAAAAATATTCTGCAAAACATGAAATTATGAAATGTCGAGCAGAACACAGCAAAGGAGTGACGATCATGGCAATTTTGGAAGTAAATAATGTAAAAAAAATATACACGACACGATTTGGCGGCAATCAGGTACAGGCACTGAGCAACATCAATTTTTCCGTAGAAAAAGGCGAGTACGTGGCAATCATGGGTGAATCCGGTTCCGGAAAAACAACCTTGCTGAACATTCTGGCAGCGCTGGATAAACCGACCGCAGGTGAAGTTCTGCTGAACGGCAAAAATCTGGTATCTGTAAAGGAAAAAGAGATTTCTGCTTTTCGCCGGGATCATCTGGGATTTGTATTTCAGGATTTTAATCTTTTGGATAATTTTTCCCTAAAGGATAATATTTTTCTCCCGCTGGTACTTTCCGGTGTGGATTACAAGGAGATGGAAAAACGCATCCGTCCGATTGCACAGAAGCTTGGGATTACCGAACTTCTGGAAAAATATCCCTATGAAGTGTCCGGCGGGCAGAAACAGCGTGCAGCAGTGGCCCGTGCACTGATCACCAACCCGGAACTGGTTCTTGCGGATGAACCGACCGGCGCACTGGATTCCAAGGCAACGGACGGGCTGTTGAAGCTTTTTTCACAGATCAATGCGGAAGGACAGACCATTGTAATGGTAACGCACAGTACAAAGGCGGCAAGCCATGCAAACCGTATTCTATTTATAAAGGATGGTGAAGTGTTTCATCAGATTTATCGGGGAAACGCGACAAATGAGCAGTTATATGTAAAAATTTCCGATGCGCTGACCGTATTGACGACAGGTGGTGAAGAGCATGAATAATATTTATGTACGTCTGGCAAAGACAAATATTCAGAACAACCGGCAGCTGTATCTGCCATACATTATTTCAGGCATTGTTACGGTGATGATGTTTTATCTGATGATGTTTATCAACAATAATCCGGGACTGGAAAGTATTCCGGGATCTATAACCCTGAAAACAATTATGGCGCTTGGTGTCGGTATTATTACTATTTTCGCTTATATTTTCATTTTCTATACGAATAGTTTTATCATCAAGCGTCGGAAAAAAGAAATCGGTGTGTACAATATATTAGGTATGGAAAAACGGCACATTGCGAGAGTTCTTGGGTTGGAAACTGTTTTTGCGGCAACACTTGCCATCGCAGGTGGTATTTTATCAGGTGTTATATTTTCCAAACTGATCCTGATGCTGCTTTATCGTATGCTGGGATTTCAGGAGAGCGTATCATTTTATGTTACCAAAGCAGGAATTGCGTGGGCAGTCGCCGTTTTTGGCGTGTTATATATGCTTACGTTGCTCTACAATCTGTTGCAGATCCGTCTGGCAAATCCGATCGAATTACTGCATGGAGGAAATGTGGGAGAAAAAGAGCCAAAGACCAAAGGTGTGATGGCAGTTGCAGGAGTCGCATGTCTGGTAGTGGCTTACTATATTGCAATTACCACAGAGAATCCAATGGAAGTGCTGATGAAATTTTTCCTTGCAGTTGTTCTTGTAATTATTGGAACTTATTTTCTGTTTACCGCAGGAAGCATTGCTATTTTGAAAATGCTGCGCAAAAACAAAAAGTTTTACTATAATAAAAAGCATTTTACAGCGGTATCCGGTATGTTATATCGTATGAAACAGAATGCGGCCGGACTGGCAAGCATCTGTGTGTTGTCTACCATGGTGCTGGTGATGATCTCCATGACGGTCAGTATGTTTGCCGGTGTGGATGATGAGCTGAAAGAGCGGTATCCGTATGAGTTGTCATATAGCGTAGATGCAGATAAAATAGAGGAAAATACAGACGGTCAGGAGATTTATCAGACGATCGCTGATACAATCGCAAAGCAGGGCAGGGAAATCACGGATTCTTCAATGTTCAGTTACTTTCAGTTATTTATGAAGAGAGAGGGTTCCGTTTTTGAATTCATTGATCATGATACGGACTTTGCGGATTTGTCGGAGATTACTTTCCTGACGAGAGAAAATCTGCTTGCCTATGACAGTTCCCTGAAATCAGCAGATGTTCCGGAACCGGAAGCTGGCAAAATCGACATTTACAGTAAAAACGGGTACGATGAAAGTGTATTTTGCTATCTCGGACAGGATTTTGCAGTAGATCACAGTTTCAGATATGAATCAGAAGCGGATGCTTATCTTTCAGTGAAGGATAGTTTTTATGTGGTTGCGGATGAAGCTACCCTGAGCCGGATGTATGAATTGCAAATAGCGGCAGGAGCAAATGCAGATGGTTCCGGTATGTATTCTCTATATCGGACAGAAATGAATTTTGAATATGATGGAACAAAAGAAGAAAAACTGACATGTGAAGATGCAGTCAGTAAGGCGATTTCCGCTCATGGCCTGGATGATTCCGGTTATCTGCACAGCAGAACCGAAAATGAAAAAAGTTTTTATGTTTTATATGGAGGACTGTTTTTCTTAGGGCTGTTCCTTGGTATTATGTTCCTGATGGTTACAGTTATGATCATTTTTTACAAACAGATTTCCGAAGGGTATGATGACAGAGAGCGTTATATTATTATGGAAAAAGTAGGTATGAGCAATGCAGAAGTAAAGACATCGATCCAGTCACAGATTCGAATCGTATTTTTCCTGCCGCTTGTGATGGCAGCTGTGCATGTGGCAGCAGCGTTTCCGATGATCCGACGGCTGCTGGCAATGCTGAACCTGACGAATGTGCCATTGTTTGTCACCTGCCTGCTCGTTACAATTCTGGTTTTTACTGCGATTTACTATCTGGTTTTTAGGATCACATCCAGAGCATATTACAAGATTGTATCCAGATAAAAGTAGAAAATTTATCGCCTGAAGTTTTAATCGTTACAGTTCACCCGCGCCATTCGCAAAACGTCCCTTCTGGACTTCTCCGTAGCTACGCTACTATTTTTGCTCATAAGATGGCGCTCCCTTCATCATTATTTTTCCATATATCTCATCATGCCAGCATGATCGATATATGGAAAAATATGCTGAGTGAACTGTAATGATAAAATTTCAGGCGATTTTGCGTGGAAAAATGCCTTTGCTTAGTTGAATTTCAGTGGATTTAATAGTATAATCTCCGTAGATTGTTAGAATTATAACAAAGAAACTGGAAAACAGATATGAGGAGGAATCTATGATGCTTAACTGGAAAAATTTAGATACCCTTGCTTCTTATGAGGAGCTGAAAAAAGTAGAGCCTGTCAATGTGGCAGAGGCAATGTCCGGAGAAAACGGCGCAGAACGTGTAAAAAATTACAGCATTCCGATGATGGATGGTCTTACTTATAATTATGCAGCAAAAGCAGTTGATGATAAAGTGCTTGCAGCCCTGGCAAAACTTGCCGAGGAAGCACAGTTGATTGAGAAATATGAGTCTCTGTACAACGGAGCAGTGATCAATACAGGAGAGAACCGTCTGGTACTTCATCAGCTTACCCGTGGTCAGTTAGGTGACGATGTAGTAGCTGAAGGCGTAAACAAACGTGAGTTTTATGTAGCGCAGCAGCAGAAAATCGCTGATTTTGCAAACAAAGTACATGCAGGCGAGATCACAAATGCAGCAGGCGAGAAATTTACAACTGTTGTTCAGATCGGTATCGGCGGAAGTGATTTAGGTCCGCGTGCGATGTATCTTGCATTAGAGAACTGGGCAAAAGTAAATAACAAATTCAAAATGGAAGCAAAATTCATCAGCAATGTGGATCCGGATGATGCAGCAGCCGTATTAAATTCCATCGATGTGGCACATTCTATCTTCATTCTGGTTTCCAAATCAGGTACAACGTTAGAGACACTGACAAACGAGTCTTTCGTAAAAGATGCTCTTGCAAAAGCAGGTTTGGATGCTTCCAAACATATGATCGCTGTTACAAGTGAGACATCTCCGCTGGCTAAGAGCGATGATTATCTGGCAGCATTCTTTATGGATGATTACATCGGCGGACGTTATTCTTCTACATCCGCAGTTGGCGGTGCTGTATTATCTCTGGCGTTCGGACCGGATGTATTTGCAGAGTTCCTTGCCGGTGCAGCAGAAGTAGATAAAGCAGCTACAAACAAAGATTTATTAAAGAACCCGGAAATGCTGGATGCACTGATCGGTGTATACGAGCGTAATGTACTTGGTTATCCGTCCACAGCAGTTCTTCCGTACTCTCAGGCACTGAGCCGTTTCCCGGCACATTTACAGCAGCTTGATATGGAGTCCAACGGAAAATCTGTCAACCGTTTCGGTGAGCCGGTTGACTATGTAACCGGACCGGTAATCTTTGGTGAGCCTGGTACAAACGGACAGCATTCTTTTTATCAGTTACTGCATCAGGGAACAGACATTGTACCGCTTCAGTTTATCGGATTCAAAAACAACCAGATCGGTACAGATGTCGTAATTCAGGACAGCACAAGCCAGCAGAAACTGTGTGCAAATGTGGCTGCTCAGATCGTTGCATTTGCCTGCGGTAAAGAAGATGAAAACCGCAATAAAAACTTCGAGGGCGGACGTCCTTCCAGCATCATCATCGGTGAGCAGCTGACACCGAAGACACTGGGCGCATTACTGGCTCACTTCGAGAACAAAGTAATGTTCCAGGGATTTGTATGGAATGTAAACAGTTTTGATCAGGAAGGTGTACAGCTTGGTAAAGTACTGGCAAAACGTGTACTTGCACATGAAACCGATGGAGCACTGAAAGTGTACAGTGATTTGCTGAATATCTAGACTTTGGCTGCGTTTAGATGGCTAAACGACAGGTTATGTAGAGAACTCTGGAGATTTTGTCTTGGACGCTAACAATCGCTTACCAAGAAAAAATATCCAGAGTTCTTAATTTACAATGCTACCCAATATTCTTGTTTAGGGTAATTTAAAAAGAATCTGGAAGAAAACTCCAATGCCGGCACGAATGATTTTCTATCTGCGCTGCGCCTTGGAGTTTTACTTCCAGCTTTTTTTATCTACGCCGTGGTACTGCGTACCACGCATGCATATACTTCACCCAGACAATAGGCGCTTTGTTGCATGCGCAGATTTACATATCAAGATTTGGGTGTCAAAACACCCAAATCTTGATTATACGGATTGCTTCGTGCTTTGCACTCCCACAATCCTTCCCGCTATTCGCATATCGTGGGATGAAAATCCCACTTTTATGCTCATATCGGGGCGTGCCCCAAGGTCATTCATCCACCCTTGTGCAAGCACAGGTGGACTCAGAGCTTTTGACACTGTAATCATATTAAAAAACAAATTGGTTTATGAGAATGGCAACGTACGCTACCCTTGACAGAATAAAAAAGAACGGCTTTCCCTTTGTTACCGACGGCGAAGAACTCAAGAACATGTAGATTTTCTCCGTCGCTGGCAACAGTGTAGCCGTTCTTTTTTTCTCTTTCAAGGGCATGCCGCTGCGCGGTAGCTGAAATATTTCCTCAGGCTCAGAATCTAAGAACATATAGTGGCTTCGCCACCTAAATAAAGCAATTATAAATCTCTACAATACGGTTTTTTAAACTGTTTTTAGATTTTGAGCCAGAGGTAAGACAAAAGCCACCGCAACGCGGTTCCACGGCGTAAATGGAACAAAGCAGAAACGAACTCCAACGAAAGAACCATTGTAAAATTTTCGTTGTGACCGCTGCGTCTAGCCCGACCGCGGGAGTGTGTCTGAGCCCGCCGGTTTTGCGGGCGAGTTCGCGGGAGCGGTCGGAAAAAAGCGACGCAGTGGTCACAGAAAATTTTTCAGGTTCTTGTTGGAGTCTGTTTCTGCTTGTTCCAAACCACCCTAAACAAGAAGGTGACATGAGAAAGCATAGAACAAATTGAAAATTTATGTTAATATAGCATTTATGAAATAAATCCATTATGGAAAGGATGAAATAATATGAGTCTGATAAAAGGAATTCACCATGTGGCATTGAAATGCTGCGGCAAAGAGGAATTTGAGAAAACAAAACAGTTTTACGGCAAGGTGCTTGGACTTCCGGTGGCAAGAAGCTGGAAAGGCGGCATCATGTACGATACCGGAGCCGGTCTGATGGAGATTTTTGATACGGAGGAGACTCCGCTGGAGACAGGAACGATCCGGCATTTTGCATTTGCAGTGGAAGATACGGATGCCTGTGTGGAAGCGGTTCGTGCTGCCGGATATGAGGTGTTTGTGGAGCCGAAGGATATCGAAATTGCATCTGAGATTCCGTTCCCGGCACGTATTGCGTTCTGTCGCGGACCGGTTGGCGAAGAAATTGAGTTTTTCCATGAAAAATAAAGAGAGGAAGGGAATATATAAGTGAAAAAAGGGAGAGCAATTGCGTTGTTGCCAATTGCAGTGTTTTTAGTTCTGTATTTGGGACTGGGTATTTTATTTGAATATATTATGAAGATTCCAATGGGATTTTATAATGTACCGATTGTGTTTGCTTTTTTAGTGGCAATTCTGGTGGCATGTCTGCAGAATCAAAAGGTCAGTTTTGAAGAAAAGCTTGGCATTATGGCGCAGGGACTGGCAGACAAAAATATTATTACGATGCTGCTGATCTTTCTGACTGCAGGCGTGTTTGTCGGTGTGGTTGGTCGTAGCAGTGCGGAAAGTGTCGCATATTTTATGTTGTCGATCATTCCGACGAGGTTTTCTGTGGCCGTTTTATTTGGTGTGGCATGTTTTGTTTCACTTGCCATGGGAACATCAGTAGGAACGATCACCTTGCTGACACCAATTGCGGTAGCGGTATCAGCTGCTTCCGGCTTTGGTCTTCCGCTTTGTGTGGCGTCGGTCATTGGCGGGTCCATGTTTGGTGATAATCTGTCTTTTATTTCGGATACGACGATTGCAGCCTGTAACGGCCAGGGATGTGCGATGAAGGACAAGTTCCGGGAAAATTTCTGGATTGCACTTCCGGCAGCGGTTGCGACATTACTTCTGATTTTACTTCTGTCTTTCCGGACGGACATTTCCGGAGCCGTGACAGAGAGTTATCATCTGCTTCAGATCGTGCCGTATATTCTGGTACTGGTGGGTGGAATCATCGGTGTCAATGTGTTTGTCGTGTTACTGATCGGAATTGTGTCCGGTGCGATCATTATGCTGGCGGCGGGCCATATCAGTCCGGCAGATCTGTTGGCAAATGTCGGAAACGGTGCTTCCGGGATGTTCGAGACCAGTATGGTGGCAATCCTTGTGGCAGCACTTTGTGCATTGATCCGGGAATATGGCGGGTTTGATGCATTACTGGCGGGCATCCATAAAGTGTTTAAGGGAAAAAAAGGCGGTCAGCTTGGAATGGGACTGCTGGTTGGAGCCATGGATGTGGCGACAGCAAATAATACGGTGGCTATCGTTATGGCAAATCCAATTGCAAAAGAGATGGCGGAAGAGTATGGGATTACACCGCGAAAGACAGCGTCAATTTTAGATACGTTTTCCGCTGTTTCCCAGGGGATTATTCCGTATGGTGCACAGATGCTGGTGGCGATTTCAGCGGCGCATGAACTTGGATACGATCTATCGGCATTTCAGATCATGCCGAAGCTGTTTTATCCGATTTTATTGTTGTTCAGTTCACTTGTATTTATATTTTTTGTACCGCAGAAGGAAAGAAGAGATATATGAATTACGAAGGAATGATTTACCGTCCACCAAGTGAGGCATACAGCCTGATCTTGCAGGTGACGGTGGGATGTGCGCATAATCGCTGCACATTTTGCACGATGTACAAAGAAAAAAGATTTCATGTAAAGCCTTTACATGAAGTGGAAGAAGATTTAAGAGAAGCAAGAAGTTATTATGGAAATCGCAGTCTGCGGATTTTCCTGGCAGATGGAGATGCACTGGTACTGTCACAGGAAAAATTATGTACGATCTTACATTTGTGCAGACAGTATTTTCCGAAGGTGGAGCGCATTACCTCTTATGGAACCGCACAGGATATTTTGCGAAAATCAAAAGCAGAGCTTCAGGAGTTACATGAACTTGGTCTGGATATGATCTATCTGGGTGCGGAATCCGGATGCCCGGAGATTCTGGAACATATCCACAAAGGTGTGACGGTGGAGGAATATGTGCGGGCAGCGGAGCGTCTGCGCGGAACCGGGATCCGCCTCAGTGTGACACTGATTTCTGGTCTTGGCGGGCAGAAAATGTTGGAAGAACATGCGGTTGCCTCGGCAAAATTAATTACAACCATGAAACCGGACTATCTGGGATTTCTGACGTTGCTTTTGGAGCCGGGAGCACCGATGCTGCAGGAAGTAAAATCAGGAACGATGCAGCTGCTGACACCGGCACAGGTGCTGGAAGAGATGGAGCTGTTTTTAACACATGTAGATTCGGAAGGCACCGTATTTCGTTCCAATCACGCTTCCAATTATATTTCCCTGGCAGGTAATCTGAACCGGGACATTCCGGCGATGCTGGAGAAAATTCAGAAAAGCCGGGAGCGGGATGCATTTAAAAATGAGTCGATGCGTAGATTATAAATGATGCCAGGGTCAAAAGCCTGAAATCACGATGTGCTTGCACAGGAGTGGTTTTATGGCTTAATGACCCGCCCCGATATGAGCATAAAAGTGGAGCGTCAGCTTCACGATATGCGAATATTGGGTAGAATTGTGGGAGTACGAAGTACGGAACAATTCGTATGGCATCTTTTGACCTCAACATCCTATAAATGAATAAAATATTGTATGGCAGGAAAATTTTTCAAATTTCCTGTCATATTTTTTTGCCTTTCTGCATATAAATTACCTAGAAATAAAAGTGGAACTTTGGGTTACAGGGAATCCGGCTTTATTTCGGGAATGGAGATGGTGGAATGCGAAGAAAATTCAAAAGACCTCTCACGTTTTTACTGGCGTTGCTGCTGCTTTTTTCACTGACCGGGGCATCGGTGCAGGCAGAAGAATCTGAAAATGCAGGTGCTTCTGTACAGGTACAGACGGTTGTGATGCAGGAGGATGGCACGCAGAAAGAAGATGATGTGGGAGAAACAGAAACGGCTTCCACGGAAGAAAACGTGCAACAGAATGTACAAGAGATAAATTTGACAGAAATACAACAGGAAGAATTCCGGAATGGACAGAATGACAACCTAGAAGGCGAAGATACTTTGCAGGAAAAAACAAATGCTGAGACGGATCAGAAAGAAACGTTGCAGAGCGATAGTATGCAGAATGCGGAAAATTCATCTGCAGAAGATGCAATAAAAACGACGGACAGCAAAGCTGAGAATCGAACAGGTGAAACTGTAAATAATTCAGATGTAGAAAATAATGCATCCGAAAATGCAGCAGCTGTGGAGCCTCAGGCAGCAGGAAGTGTTTCCATTACAATTACAGATAACATTGAAAATGCCGGAACTTTAAATGCACAGATTACCGGTGATCAGCCAGACGGAATCACACTGGAATGGTACAAACATGCCGAAGGGACAAATACATGGACAAAGGTAGAACGGCATAAAGTAACTGGAAATTCCTATAATGTGTCTGAGGACGGAACGGCCTTGAATGTTGCGCTGGATAAAGGTGCCCGCTGTTTTTACAAGGTTCAGGTAAAGGATGTATCCGGTCAGCTTCTGGCAGAGTCTGCGGCACTTCTGGTCAGCTATTACAACCAGTTGGAAAATGGAGATTTTGAATCACCGGTAATTGGACAGACAGATGGTTATCAGCCGTATTATTCCAACGGAACATCCGGTTTGATCTGGAAAACAACCGCCAGTGATGCACAGATTGAGTATGTCAGTGCTGCTACCGATAAGTTTGACAAAAATACCGGAAAGACGCATGCAAAACAGTCTCTGGAATGGCATAAGGTAGATGCGGCAGCTCATGGCACACAGTTTGCAGAATTGAATGCAAATGAGCCGGGTGCATTGTATCAGGATGTACTGACAACTCCGGGTGCAAAGCTTTACTGGCAGCTTTATCATCGTGGACGTGGAACGAAGGCGAACAGCAGCAGTCAGAAAGATACGATGTACGTGGTGATCATGTCCACAAAACTGGCAAAGCAGTATAACGTGGTTAGCCAGAGTGCAGTGCAGGATGTGATTACAAACGTGCGAAATAATACCGGTAAGTATCCAGGAGCTTCGGTGGCAACCATCACGGACGATAACGTGCAGTGGTATCGTCACACTGGAGATTACGATGTCAGTGAAGGCCAGTATCTGACCAGGTTTTTCTTTGTGGCAGGCGAAACGGCCTATGATAAAAATGGCGGTGGTGATGCAAAAGCCGGAACCGTTGGAAATCATCTGGACAATGTGTCCTTCAGTGAAACACTTCCAGAACCGAATCCGGATACCGGACATTTGCAGATTGTTAAAACCGTACGAGGACTGACGGAAGATCAGGCAGCATCTTACCAGATGCAGGTGAAAATTACAGGACCGGATCAGAAGTCAGAAACGGTTTCCTTAAGCCAGTTTACCAGAAACGAAGACGGTTCTTATTCCTGCACTTATACGAAAACAAATGTGGCAGCAGGAACGTATCGCATCGAGGAAATTTTGCCGGCGGCGCTTCCAAACTACCGGGTCGACGTGACGTTTAACGGCACAGAGGAAACTGGAGGAACCATTACGGTGCAGGATCAGAAAACCGCGATTGCAAATATCGTAAATACTTATATCTATGATATCGTGTCACCGCCGACAGGAGTTCAGGATAATGCAATTCCTATGGGAATTTTGATGGGAACTGCCCTTGGACTTGGTGTGGTATATCTGGTTTACAGCAAGCGTAGAAAACACCCACGTTTTTAATAAAATGAACTTGCATAGTAACTAGGTGAAAGGAATGGGAAACATCAGCTTGCTATAAATGTAAGAGGGAAAGAAATGCAGTAGAAACTGGAAAGAATTATGAGAAGAAATGGAAGGAAAGTGATTTCGGAAAAAGAAACCGCAGAAACCGAAACGATTGAAAAAAAGGATGTGGCTATTCGGAGAGAATGGCGCTGGTTTCTGATACGTCTGCTGATTTTAATTGGAATTTTATATCTCCTTTTTGGTGTTATGTTTGGAATTACCACAGTCAAAAACGAGGATATGTCCCCACGGATGAGCGCCGGAGATCTGGTGCTGTATTACCGACTGGACAAACATCCGGTTGCCGGGGATGTCATTGTTTATAAAAAAGATGGTCAGCAGTACGTGGGACGGATTGTCGCGAAAGGAGGCGATTCGGTAGAAATTACAGAACAGGCAACGGTAAAGGTCAACGAGAGTGTCGTGCTGGAACAAAATATTTTTTATCAGACTCCGCAATATGAAAGTGATGTCGTATATCCATTGCAATTGCAGGAGCAGCAATATTTTGTACTGGGCGATCATCGGGAAGGTGCAACGGACAGCCGCTATTTTGGAGCGGTAGATACACGTGAGATAAAAGGAAAAATTATCACTGTGATTCGACGAAATTCGCTATAGAAATGAGCGAATATTAAGAGCACAGTGAAATACTCAGAGTTTATTTGATAAAAATCATGTGGATTTTTGAGTGAATTGGCAGAACAGAATTGAATTTAAAAAGGAAGGTAAAAGAGCATGAAAAAGAATATGATCGGACGTGTATCAGCAATGACAATGGCAGGCGCAATGATGTTTGGAGGAATGCAGATTCCTGCACTGGCTGCCACAGGCGATAATGACGGGGTGGTACAGTTTCAGAAAGTGCTGGAAATGCAGAATGCGCAGGGCGCAAGTGTGCCAAATGTGACTTATACTTATAGTATTTCGGCGGGAAGCGCGATAGGTGCCACTGCTACATCACCGGAGATTAAAGCAGGTGTCGGCAAGCCAACGGTATCCGATGTAAGCTATACAAAAGGAGATACGGTTTCTGATAACGAGGTAACAAAGAATGCATCGGTAACATTCCCAAGTGGAACCTTTACGGCCCCGGGCATTTACCGTTATGTCATTACCGAAAGTGCGAATACCAATACAGATATCACCGATGTGGACAGCAACACACGTTATCTGGATGTTTATGTAGTAAATGATACCGATGGCGGCTATAAAATCGATGCATCTGTATTTACGGAAACTGCGGTGACACCGACCTTTGATAAAGATACAAAGCAGCCGACATATGGTGGAAAAAACAGTGATATTACAGACGCTTACACCACCTATGAACTGAGTCTGGATAAAGTAGTAGAAGGAAATATGGGTAACAAGGACCAGTTGTTTAATTTTACCATCAATTTCAGTGGTCCGGCAAATACATCCTTTACCTTTGGTGATCAGCAGGTAGATTTAGATGCACAGGGGAATGGATCCGTAAATCTGCAGCTGGCAGATGCTACAGCAATTGCTGAGATCACAGGTATCCCATCCACTGTAACTTATACCGTAACAGAGAATTTGAACAGTTCGGAAGGTTATGACACCACATTTGCAGTAAAAAGAGGAACCGGTGCTTCCCAGGGCATTGCAAAAGATACTGCAGCAAGTAACTCTGAAAAAGTGACAGCAACTTCTCAGTCGATGACCAAAGCGGACAACGCAGTTGTTGTAACAAATACAAAAAGAACGGTATCTCCGACAGGTATTATGCTCAGCGTAACTCCGTATGCACTGCTTGCAGGTCTGGCATCCGCCCTTGGAGCACTGTTTTTTCGCAGAAAAAAATTATCTTAAGCAGTCAGAATTGAATCGACAGGAAGCGGCAGAGTTAGAAAAGCAACGGAAGAACGTCAAAAAGAACAGTGATACAAAATGACAGGAAGCAGGGAATTGCAAATAAAAACGAAATCATTGGAAAAAATAAATATGCAGAAAGCAGATTCAGAAGCAGCAAATAGCCGCAGAATGACCGTTGCAGAAAAACTGCTGAGGATTGCGAATCGCAGTATGAATCTATTTGTTGCCTGCCTGATGACAGTGTTATTTTTGTACGGCAGTTATTCCCTGTGGGACACCTGGCGCATTTATCACAGTGCGTTGCCGGATCAGAATCTGATGAAACTGAAACCTGTAAAGGGGGAGGACACCAATCCCTCTTTGCAGGATCTGCAAAAAATCAATGCGGATGTCTGTGCATGGCTGACAGTGGATGATACCGGTATTGATTACCCGGTGGTGCGTGGAAAAGATGATATGGAATATGTCAATAAAGATGTATATGGGAACTTTGCATTGTCTGGAGCAATATTTCTACAGAGTGCGAATCAACCGGATTTTTCGGATCCATATAATCTAATTTATGGACATCATATGAGCAATGGAGCCATGTTTGGTGATGTGGTGGAATTTGTCAATGAGGAGTATTTTGCCGCGCATCAGACCGGAATGTTATATTTGCCGGAAAAAACATGTTTCATCACATTTTTTGCCTGTGTGGAAACAGATGCGATGAATAGCCAAATCTATGGATATATCACGGAACCGGATACGACCGGACAGATGCAACAACTTTTGCAGTATGTTCGGGAACATGCTGTGCAGTATCGGGATATCGGCGTAACGCCACAGGATTCCGTGATCTCTCTGTCTACCTGTGCAGAATCTGCCACAAATGGGAGGGTAGTACTTTTTGGAAAATTGCAGGAAACCTATGATAACAAGCAGAAATAACTGTGTGTTGAAAAATAATGAAACAGTTTCTCCAATAATCCTGTTAGAAGAAAGTGGTGTTGTTTTTGATAAAAAAGAATAGGACTAAAAATGCGTGAAAGGAGGTGCAAAATGAACGGGAAAAACGTGCAAAAAGACAATGTAACCGGAACTGGTAAAATGGTTGTTGAAAAAATCGTGGAGAGCCAAAAAGGTGGTATTTTTGTGTTAGCCATGGTTCTGCTCTTCTGGTGTGTATTGTTATTTGCGTTACCTGCCATGGCAGCGGAAAAGACCTGTGCGGTGTCGATTCCGGTGTCAATTAAAATGACAGGTAAAGTATCTGACAGTCAGACGCAGAAGAATCCGGCTTTTACAGTGGTAATGGAGGCAGCAGATGGACGGACAGACTTTCCAATGCCGGAGCAGAACCAGATACAGATTGGGGCAAATGGGAGCGGGACATTTGATTCCATTCTGTATACAATACCTGGCGATTATCAATACCACATTCGACAACTTGCAGGAGCAGATCAGAATATCACATACAATGCTGCAGAATATGATGTAACAGTTCGTGTGACAAATGCCGAAAATGGCGGTCTGGAAGCCCAAATATGGGCAGTTCATCCAGGACAATCGGAAAAACAGAGCCAGATCACATTTGAAAACAAGTGGAAAACCACAGAAACTCCGGGAACTATTGATAGACCAGTCAAAACGACGGTAAAAACAGCCACAGCCGTAACCGCGAAAGCACCAAAAACCGGTGACATGCAGAACCCGGCACTTTATGTGATTGTAATTATCATTGCCGCTGGAGTGGCTATCGGTGTTAGTTTATATCGTAAGTATAAAAAGAAAAAAGAATTGTAGTTTACTGAAAAAAGAGGAACTGAATAAAAAGATGAGCTTCAGACACGAATAATTTTCGATCTTCGCTGCGCCGCTTATTTCCGTCTCCTTCCGTGAACTCGCCCACAGCAAAAAATGCTGTGAGCTCAAACACACTCACGGAGACGGGCTAGGCTCGCTGCGATAACGAAAATTATCCGACTGTCTGAAGCTCATTTTTTTATTTCAGTTCCTTAAGTTACTCAAATTAAGCTGTATAGTGGCTATTTAGCTATGAGTAAATAGTGTGAGCAGATTGCGAATATCCGCTTGATCTTAGATAGAAAAATCAGAGCAAGTTTTACTATGGGCATATGGGCATTAGTCATTTGGCTTATAATAAAAGTGTCCGAACAGCCTTTCCGTTTTTATCACATTAATAAATGCATTCGGATCTGCCTCTTTCACGGTCTTTCGCACTTTTTTACTCTCTGCACTGGAAACCACAGAATACACAACCTGCCGTTCTGTATGCTCATAAGGTCCTTCCCCATCCAGAATCGTAGCCCCATGATTCGTCGCTTTGGAAATCGCCTGATAAACCTGTTCCCCGTGATTGGTGACAATAAAAAACGTTTCCTGCTGATATTTTTTATACAGCGCATGAAGCACTTGCGTAGATGCGAACTGGAAAAGAATGGAGTAGAGCGCTTTGTCCCATCCAAACATAAATCCGGCAGCAACCAGAATTACTGCATTCAATCCGAGAATGATATTAAAAGCATCCATCCCTTTTTTCTCTGACAGATAAATGGAAATAAAATCTGTTCCACCCGTAGTGGAACCCATCAGCAGACAGAGACTGATGGCAAATCCATTAATAATACCGCCGAAGATACTGATCAACAGAACATCGGAAGTGATGACAATGCCCGGAATTACATCAGTAAGTACACTGGTCAGCACGATACACAGACAGGAATACAGTGTAAATTTTTTACCGATAAAACGAAAACCAATATAAATCGGAATCGCATTTAAAATCACGTTGATCACAGTATAAGGCAGCGCCAGTCCGAGGTACATCTGTGCACCACGCTGGATCAGCAGGGAAAGTCCGGTGGCTCCGCCCGGATACAAACCACCGGTGCGGACAAAGGACTTGATATTTAGTGCCATCAAAACAGAGGCCAGGCATACGACAATCAGCCGTTTGAAGTCTTTTTTCGGTTCAAATTTCATAATGAAAACCTCCCAGGTATACAAATATAGTTAAAATTGTTCGGGGTGTTCCTGCATATATTCGCGGAAAACTTCCAGAAAGAGTGGTACCGTCGGATTAGTTATTTCATGTTCCCAGGCGATGGCCAGATCCAGTGTATCATTGCTTCCATCCAGTAAAGTGAAAGCAAGATTATTGGCATGCATATAACTGCGGCTGCGATAAGGCAGGATGGAGATTCCGGTGCCGGCTTCCACTGCCTGCAATAGATTTTCATACAGGTCAAACTGTTCCGTGATGCGGGGATGAAATCCAATTTGCACACACAGTTCCATAATGCGCTGATTCATATATCGGGCGTGTTCCGGATGAAAAACTAGAAATGGTTCACTGGCCAGTTTGTCATAATCCAGGATCATCTTCTGCAGTGCCGGGTGATCTTTACGGGTAACCAGACAGAAGGAATCCGACTGGATTTTTTTAACATCCAGGGAGGTAATCTGCTGCAGATCCGGCAGCATGGAAAAATAAATATCCGCGTCCTGCCGGGAGGCAGATTCTGAAATCTGTAAAGCGTCCTGCCGTATCAGTTTGATTTTTACATGCGGATAGCGAATGTGAAACTGATTTACAACATCCGGTAAAAACTGATGGGTCGGAGCGGACAGATGGCTGATGCGCAGCACGGAAGGATGCTCTTTTGCCAGGGAAAGTTTCTGCTTGGCCTGGTCCATAGCATCCAGAATAATTTTCGCATCTTCCAGAAATAGTTCACCACTGTCTGTAAGAGTCACTTTTTTCGTGTTTCGAACAAAAAGCTCCGTTTCCAGTTCTTTTTCCAACATTTTAATCTGGTGACTGATGGCGGGCTGTGTCAAATAAAAATCCTGGGCTGCTCGGGAAAAGTTGCGATACTTGGCAACAGAGACAAAATAAGCCAGTTGTTTCTGATCCATAAATACCTCCAGTCTGATGGTGTAAATATTCTTTATAATAGATATCTCAAACAACATTCACAATCAGTTATAAAATATTTTTATCAATAATGCAAAAATATCTGAATTTCACAAATAAAAATCTTCATGTTAGAATTAATGTAACACAAAAGAGGTTAGGTGTAAATAAAAAAACGGGCGTGTAGAAGCGCAGATTTTTATCTGCTGTAACGCTTAAATTTTAACAGAAAATGTAGGAGGAAAAGTTGGTATGGCATTTCAGGTTATGGGTGTAACAGCCGGAAGAAAAAACAGTAATTCAGAAATTTTATTAAAAGAAGCACTGCTTGTCTGTCAGGAGATGGGGGCAGAGGTACGAATGATCAATTTAAAGGATTACAACATTATTGACTGCAATGGATGTACATCCTGTACAATGGGTATGTCCATGGGAAAATATACCGGATGTTCCCTGGATAATGCAGATGACAAAAAGAAGATTATGGATGTGATGCTGAATCAGGATGCAGTTATTTTTTCCGCACCGACGTATGATCTTATGCCGTCATCCTTATTTTTGAAATTTATGCACAGAAATCTGGCGTATGAATCAGCATTTTTGACCAAAATCGGGGCAATTGAGCCGAGAGATCGTGTGGGGGCGCTGATTGCAGTAGGTGGTTCTACACGTTCTTGGCAGTCTATGGCACTGGAGTGCATGCAGGCAACCACATTTACAAACAGTTTCAAGATAGTGGATATGTATATGGCCACACAGGTCCCGGCTCCTGGACAGGTCCTTCTATATGATGAAAAAATTGCCCGGGCAAGAGAAATCGGTAAAAATGTCATGGAAGCGCTTAATACAAAACCGGAAGAACGAAAATGGCTGGGAGATCCGGATTATGGATGGTGCCCGAACTGCCACAGCAATTCACTGTGTCTGGGTGAGCCGCAGTGGAAAGGACTGCAGTATCCAATCGAGTGTACCGTATGTGGTGCAGGCGGAGATCTGGAGCGTACTCCGGATGGAAAATGGAAATTTGTCATTGCGGCAAACGGATTGGAGCGTGACCGTACTACGGAGGAAGGCCGTGGTGTTCACTGTGATGAAATCGCGGAGACACAGGGCGGATTCTTCATGGATCCGAAGAAGCGGGAAGAAGTTGCGGCAAAACTGCCAAAATATAAAGAACTGAAATTCCCGGAACTGGATTAGTTCTGTGTAATTTTTGCAGAAATATTCATTATTAAGAAAGATTTATCTCAGTCGAGAAGACTCCCACTTCTGCAAGTGGTGAGTAATAACAAGTCTTTCTCAGTGGGAGTACAATCTCCGACTGAGATAAACGCTCCGCGAGGATGTGCAGTGATTCTGAGAAGAATATGTCAGCTTTCGCTGACCAGAATCACGCACCAAGTCTCACGTGCGTTCGACTTGAATTACAAAAAAATATAACAAAAAAGAATCAATTCCTTATGTATTTATTGTGGATGTGATTAAATAACAGGAAAAAGAAGAGGAGCAAAAAATTATGGCATTTACACATTTATTAAGTCCGATGAAAGTCGGCAACAGAGTTTACAAAAATCGTATTGTAAGTGCGCCGATGGCATTCAGTCTTGTGGCACAGAATCCGATGGCAGCAGAGGTTTCTTATCGAAAATTGGAAGGACCTGCAAAAGGCGGAAATGCCTGTGTCATTCTTGGTGAGACAGATGTTAACTTCCGTGATGCAGTACGTATCCCGGGATTCAAACCATTTGATTTTGCAAAACCGGAAGAAGATATGGATACATTCAACGCAGTAAAAACATATGCAGACCGCATCAAAAAGCATGATTGTATCGCACTGGCTGAACTGGTTCATTGTGGAAAAGAAAAAGTTCCTTTTAATGATCAGCAGGAAGCAATCGGTCCGGTGGCCTGTACAAACTCCGCAGGTGTTCCGGTTCGTGCAATGACAAAAGACGATATGGATCGTATTGCAAATGATTTTGCTGTAGCTGCTACGTATATGCAGAAAGCAGGATTTGACGGTATTCTCGTTCACGGAGGACATGGATTTATCTTTACACAGTTCCTTTCCCCGTTAATGAATACCCGTACCGATGAATATGGCGGATCTCTGGAGAACCGTGCAAAATTCCCGATTCAGATCTGTAAAGCAATCCGTGAAGCTGTCGGACCGGATTTTCTGTTTGAACTTCGTATCGACGGAACCGACCATCAGCCGGGAGGAATTACACCGGAGGAGACCGGAAGATTCATTCAAATGGTAGAGCAGTATATCACATCTGTACATGTTACGTGTGGTATTTATGAGGAATCTGTAAAATCTGGTACAGAGTCCAGTATGTTCCATGAGCACGGACTGAATATCGGACCGGCTTCTATTATTAAGAAATATACATCTCTGCCGGTAGGAGCAGTCGGTGGTATCAACTCTCCGGAGCAGGTAGAGCAGGCAATCGCAGATGGTAAGATCGATTTTGCGATTTTCGGACGTCAGATGCTGGCAGATCCGAATTTTGCGCAGAAATGTATGGATGGCGATGAGGCTCAGATCCGCCGTTGTTTAAGATGTTATAAATGTTTCCCGGGATCTCCGGAGGAAGGATATGATGATCTTCCATTCACCAGTGAAGAACTTGCTGTTTATGTAGGACACTGTACGATTAACCCGCTGGCTCACTTACCATTTGATATCGATCAGCTTCCGGCAGCAGAAAAAGGTTCTCAGAAGGTTCTGATCGTAGGCGGCGGTATTGCAGGTATCCAGGCGGCCATTACAGCGGCAGAGAGAGGACATAAAGTAACACTGGCTGAGAAATCAGACAAGCTTGGCGGACTTCTGTATTTCACAGACGTAGATATCGACAAACCGGATCTTCGCAATTTCAAAGATATGATGATTCGTGAGGTAAAACGTCATGATGTTGAAATTCTTATGAATACAGAAGTGACACCGGAATTCATCAAAGAATTTGCACCGGATGCGGTGATCCTTGCAACCGGTTCTGTTCCGGCATGCCCGCCGATCAATGGTATTGAAAATGCACATCAGGCAATGTCCGTATACGATGGAACTTGTGAACCGGGCAAAAAAGTTGTCATGATCGGTGGCGGTCTGGTTGGCTGCGAGACAGGTCTTTACCTGCAGAAAACTGGTCATGAAGTAACGGTAGTAGAGATGCTTGATCGTGTGGCAAATGAGTCCTTCGGTATGTACCGCGAGGCTCTGGTATGGGAGATGGAGAAAAATAATATGACCATGCTTCCAAAAACAAAATGTCTTGAGATTACACCGAACAGTGTGAAGATTGAAAATGCAGATGGTGTTCAGGAACTCGAGGCAGATACGGTATTGTATGCACTTGGCATGAAATCTGTGGATTACAGTGCACTGAAAGAAGCTGCCGGAGATGCAAGTGTATATGTGATTGGTGATGCAATTCATCCGGGTAAGGTAGATCAGTGTACCAGAACGGGTTATATTGCGGCATTGAAAGTTGGAGCAAGTGAGGAATCTGTGGCATATATCCAGGAGTAAATCTTACTTGTGTGGATGAAAAATATACTTATGTGAAGAGAAAACCGTCCATTTTGTCTCGGTCGCTAGCAATCGCTCCCTGAGAAAAAATGGACGGTTTTCTCTATCTACACAGTGAAGCATATGGATTTTTCATCACGACGGCGCTGCGTGTCAGCTAAGCATCATATCTGGGAGGTAAAAAATGAGGGAAAGTATGTAAAACTTGCGGGGAAACTTTTTGCGTGATAGTATGAACGCAGGAAGTAAAGTGACTGCGTTCATGAGCAAGTAGCAAAAGAGGATTGCGAATGTCCGCTTTACTGCAGAGAATAAGAAAGATTTAAAGGAATTTACCACTGTGAAAAAAGTTATGAAATCCACAACGGTACTTGCTGTTCTGGCAACTATTATATTTACAATTTTGTATAGGACAACGGAAAATGGAGTGCTGCTGTCACTGGCTATCACAGCAGGGACCATCAGTTATCATTTTGTTATGCGTTATATAGTTGCAGGAATTTTCAGGCATGCTATGCATAACCATGCGGATTTGTCCCGAAAATGGTATCAGCAGAAAAAATGGGAAAAGAAATTATACCAGAAGCTGCATGTAAAGCAGTGGAAAAATAAGATGCCGACTTATGAGCCGAGTTATTTTGACCTGAGATTACATACTCTGGAAGAAATTGCAGGAGCTATGTGTCAGGCGGAAGTAAGCCATGAGGTGATTGTGATATTCAGTTTTCTTCCATTGCTTACGGTTCCGGTGTTTGGGGCATTCTGGGTATTCCTGATCACATCAATACTATCATCGCTGATGGATCTTTCGTTTGCCATTATGCAGCGGTATAATCGACCAAGAATCTTGAAGTTATGCAAAAAATAGTCTGCAAATAAAAAGTCAAGCAGAAATTAATGAACTTTGAAAATTTTATACAGGTTGAACGTAAGATA
>NZ_CAKRAS010000028.1 GCF_934295145.1 uncultured Eubacterium sp.
AAAGGACAGTAAAAGCCTGTCCGTAAGATAAAAATCAACGTTTGCGAGCATTTGAAAGGAGAAAAAGAAATATGAATAAAGTCATTTTAATGGGGAGGTTGACCAGAGATCCGGACATCCGGTATACTCAGCCGAACTCTGCACAGGAGCAGACCTGCATTGCACGTTATGCACTGGCGGTAGACCGTAGATTTCGCCGTGATAGTGACAGCCAGACCGCAGATTTTATCAGCTGTGTGGCATTTGGACATCAGGCAGAGTTTGCAGAAAAATATCTGCGCAAAGGAACAAAGATTGCTCTCACAGGACGTATCCAGACTGGAAGTTATACCAATCGTGATGGACAGAAGGTATATACCACGGATGTCGTGGTGGAGGAGCAGGAATTTGCCGAAAGTAAGGCAGCAGGACAGACCACACAGCAGAATCCGGCACCGATGGCCAGGGAGGATGGCTTCATGGAAATTCCGGACGGGCTGGAAGAGGAGCTGCCGTTTAGCTGATGAGTAAGAGTATCATACAAACACAAAAAGAATGCTATATCTGCAGATACCTGGCTGATCAACAAGGCTATTATGGTGAGCTACCATCTGCCGGATTGCATAAGCATCACATCATGTTCGGTATCGCGAACCGGAAGAAATCAGAACATTTCGGTCTCTGGGTATATTTATGCGTACCACATCATGAATATGGTCCGGATGCAGTGCATGCAAACAGAAATGTACGGATCCTGTTGTGCCAGATTGGACAGCGGGCATTCGAAAGGAAATATTCGCATGAACGCTATATGCAGGAGTTTGGTCGGAACTGGATGCATGAAGAGATTAGCGGAAAATGGCAGCAGGAGAAAACAAAAGAAAGCAGAAAGGGCGGCATTCGGTTTTTGGACATAGATTTAGGAGAGCCACCAGTTTAAACAAAGGAGAGATAACTCAAAGATGATTAGATACAACTTATCGATAAACGGCAAGGAACTGCTCAGTGGAATCGATATAAGAGAATTACAGGAACTATTGATGATGGATGCCAGTGTCATAAAGGCAGCAGCTACACAGGGACTGCCGATCCAGCCACAGCTTATGCTGGAAAGGATTGAAATGGAAAGTGATACGGATGCATTTATCAGAAAATACGGAAGAACGATTTACGAAGAGTGGAGCGAATTAAACAGGAGGTATGCAACATGGAAATGACTTTAATATCAGCGGATCAGATCTATTCACATCCGGATAATCCAAGAAAAGACCTTGGGGATATATCGGAGTTAACAGAATCAATTAAAAAGCAGGGCGTGCTGCAGAACCTTACGGTAATCCCGGGACACTGGATGGAATTTGAAGAACATAATCAGACAATCAACGAGTATCTGGAAAATCCAACAGAAGAGAACTTGCAGAAAGTAGATTCCAAATTTTCCCCGGAAGGGTACACACTGCTGATCGGTCACAGACGGTTTGCAGCGGGCAAGGCAGCAGGACTTACAGAATTTCCATGTAAGATTGCAAAAGGATTAACCCATAGAGAGCAGGTCGGGATCATGCTGGAAGAAAATATGCAGAGAAATGACCTGTCTATCATGGAACAGGCCCAGGGCTTCCAGATGATGCTTGATCTTGGCGATACAGAAGCTCAGATAGCTGAAAGAACCGGGTTTTCCAGGACAACGGTCCGGCACAGACTGCAGATTGCCAAGCTGGATCAGAGCATTCTCAAAGAAAAGCAGGAAAGTGACAGCTTCCAGTTATCATTGAAAGATTTGTACGCTTTGGAACAGGTAGAAGATGTCCGGGAAAGAGACAAGATTTTAAAAGAGTCCAGCAATTCAAGTCAGCTGATCTGGAAAGCCAGCGAGTCGGTTAGAATTACAAATCGAAATAAAAGCGAGAAGAAATTAATAGCAATGCTGGAAACCAGAGGAATACAGAGAGCACCAAAGAAAGCCGAAAGTGAATATTATTCCGGAAAATGGGAAAAAGTGCGGGCGTATGGTCTTGATGATGAACTCCCGCAAAAATTAAAACTGCCACAGAATGAGGAAAATTTATATTACCTGCGGATGTATAGCAGCATATATGTCCTGAAAAAAGTACCGCAGAAGAAAGAAACCGAACAGGAGCGAAAAACGAAAGAGAGGGATCGTAATAGAAAGGAAATCAAGGGCATCAATAAGACCTTGTATAAACGTATGAAAGATTTTGTGCGGGATATTACAGATGGAAAAATTTACATGAAAGATAGTCCTGGCATTGTGGAAACAATCTGGAATCTTATGTTCGAGATAGGCGTTTGTATATATAAATCTGCTATATATAATTTCTATTGTGGAAAGTCGCAGTATGAGTGTACAGATGAAGAACAAAATATGGCAGCAGAATATTTTGATAAACTGAGTACGCAAAAACAGATGCTGATTTACCTGTGGGATGGAACAGATTCCTGCTTAGAAACTGCGGACTGGAGAGGACAGTATAACGAAGAAAAAGGCGGGAAACTTCTGCATGTGTGCCAGTTTATGGAACAGTATGGTTTTACATTGACGGAACAGGAATGGGAAGCAGTAGAAGGAAGCTTAGATTTGTATGAACCAGCAGAGGAATAGCAAAGGAGAATGTAGTGCAGGAAGAATATGAAACAGAACTGAAAAAGTTCTATGAAATCTATCTTCCACTAAAGAGAAAATATAATCTTCAGCTCCATTCACATTTTAGTATCTGGGAGGATGGCTGGATAAAGATATACAAAAAGACAGGCCGGCAGCAGAAACTGATTATAAAAGCGGAGAGCGAATCAGATGCAGCATGTTACCGGATGGCAAGAGAACAGCTGAACAGTTGGGAGACTGCTCAGTTAAAAGAAGAAAAACAGGCAGGATAAGGAGAAAAGAGCAATGCATAAAAACAATATGGCTAAAATAACAGGAACAGTAATCACAGAACCACAGTATGATCATGAAACTGCAGGAGCAGTATTTTACAGAACAATCTTAGCGACAAACCGCAAAAGCGGATACGCAGATGAAATCCCAGTAATTTTCCGGAAAGGAATGGTGGATGAAAACAAAATCTATTACGGAGCAAATATTTCGGTAGAAGGAAGCTTTTGCTCCGTAAACATGCCGGCTGGAGAAAAGCGAAAATTAATACTTTTTCTTTTTGCAGAACAGATCAGTGATGCTGCGCAGGAAGATGATAATTATATTTTCTTACATGGATTTATCTGCAGACAGCCGGTTTACCGGGAAACACCGAGTGGACGCCAGATCACAGATCTTCTAGTGGCAGTGAACAGACCAGGTGGAAAAAGTGACTATATCCCTTGCATCTGCTGGGCTGGCAATGCACGGTATGCCAAAAATCTGGCAGTTGGCAGTAGGATTGAACTGACCGGAAGAATCCAGAGCCGGGAATATGTAAAAAAACTGGATGAAGAGCAGCAGGAGACCAGGGTGGCTTATGAAGTATCTGCAAGCAGAATCTACATGATAGAGGAAGGCGAGTGAAAATGAATGAAGCAATGCGACAGTATCAAGGATGGATAGATATCAATGACAGACTTCCAGATCCGGGAGAATACGTGCTGGTGTCATTTGAGAACTTCACACTTCCGGATATCGGAAGATATGAAACAGACAGTGATGGATCCGGAGCATTTTATCCGGGAGATGATGATGCAAGCTATGTATCGTTTGGAATATTCGTTAATGCCTGGATGCCATTGCCGGAAGTATACAGGAGAGAGGAATAACTATGCGAACAATAGTAGAAACATCAAAGGGATATGTGCTGGTAGATACATGTGATACAGCAGATCATGGTTTAGAAACAATGGTATTTAGCTGTACAGAAGACGGAAATGCAATAAGCTATAGTGATTTGGATGTCAGGCACTATGCAACCGTTCGAGAAGCGATAAAAGGACATTGGGACTTGGTAGAGAAGTGGAGGAGCAAATGATGATTTTAAAATCTGTAAAATTAGAGAACTGGGCGAAGAGCCAGAAGAGAGTAACTATTGGAAGAATCAGAAAAGAGTTTAACGTCAACGAGGAGCGTGCACAGGTATATTACGATTATCTAAAAGGTGCAGGAATTGTTGGCAGAATGGGGATGGTAAGGCATGAAGAATGAGCAGATGGATAGAAAGAAAATAACGAAGTTCCTTGGAAATCTGCTTGTGTCAGATAGGTTCAGAGATAGAACCTATTGGGCGCGAGAAGTTAGTATTGATTACGGAACGAGAGATGTAAAAAGAATTGATTTCATGCAGTTTGAACCTGCGGGAGTTACTTCGATCAGTGGGATTGAAAAGGGAATATTTACTTGCTACGAGATAAAGAGCTGTCGGGATGACGTATTCAGCGGGAATGGTTTGAATTTCATCGGAGAAAAGAATTATATAGTGACTACAATGGAGTGTTGGAAAAGCATCCAAGAGGATATGAGAAACGGAAGACTTGATACGCATATTAAGGAATGTTGCCCAAATTCGTCACATCATTACGGAATTATGGTACCAATACCACTATGGAGCAAAGAAGATGATGAATATATCAACCCTACACCATTAGATCAGGCAAAGGATTGGAAGCTTGCCGTGGTAATTCCGTGCAGAATTGGTCTGAGGAAGAGAAGTATCACAGAAATGCTTTTTTACATGCTTAGAAGTGGAAAGTAGGTGCAAAGGATGAAAAAGAGTGACAAACAGTTGCAGCAGGAAGTAACGGAGATCCGGCGGTTTGTGGATGGAGATTCCAGAGATGTGGCAATAAAAGCCAGAGTAATGGAAGGACCAGATGAATTTGGGGATGCGTTTATCGAATGCCCGTGCAGAGCAGTAATACATGTTAATGAGATACACCGAGACGGATGCATTTATTGTTGGAAATGCGGACAGAAATTGGATTGGAGTGATGTGAAATGATACAGGTAAATGCGGCATGGATAGTACAAGTAATTGCTTGCCTGGTTATGTGTTTTAGCTGGGGAGCAAAGATAGATTTTGAAGAACATACGAGAAAAGTTTTTGCAGTATTAATATGGGTTTGCATTGCAGCAGTATGGATTGCATCACCGTTTAGATAGGAGGAACAGAAAAAATGATTTTTGAAGTAGGGAAATGCTACGAGCATACAAATGGATTAAAGCTTAGAATTCTTGCAGATGTTGTCACATGTGCGTACGGCAGAGTATTTATCGCCGAGGATAATTATGGAAGAATTACCCCTCAAGGAATTGGCGAAGAATCAAGTCTTAATTATGTTGAATGTGAGGACTTCATGAAGACCGTGGAAGAGACAGGATCATACGAAGCAGTTGTGATGCCAGCAGCAGAAGAAAATGAGATCGATGTCTCTGAGATGAATCCGGATGCAGTAGAAGTGAAACCGGATGATGTAGAGGATGAAGAGATGGAAGCGACGGAGGATGAAGAAAAAGATGAAACTGATTAATAAAATTCCTGATAGACCAACTGATACATCAACTAATAGACCAACTGAGTTGAATTATCAGTGACATTACTTGATTACCTTGCAGCAGTCGGTGGTAATCCGGAATGGAGCCTGTCATATCTGATATGGCAGCAGATACAACAAAGTGGCAGCAGGGCAACGCTGTAGGAGAGGAATAAGGGAGGCGATGCCGTTGGAGAAGATGACAAAGGAAAGATTGAAAGCATACCGGAGCAATAAAGCTGAGATACTGGAACTGGATTATGCTCTGCAGAACCGCTGGAAGTCAGATACTATGATCGGGAATGATGTTATATTTGATTACAGCAAAGGTTATCCGATGCCACAATGTGTGGTTGGGTTTGACAAGGAGAAATACGAACGATTGCAGGACCGTGATCTTAAGCGGAAGAAAGCTCTGGAGCAGGAGTGTAAAGAGGTGGAGCAATTCGTAGATGCGATACCGGACAGTTTGGGGCACCGTATCTTCCGGAAGCTGTTTATCGATGGCAGAAAGCCGGTGACACAGGAGCAGGTTGCAAAGAGCGTGCATCTGGATCGTAGCAGGATTAGTAGAAAAATTGATGATATTCTGAAAAACGCACAAAAAGCACAGGATGCACAGTTATAATAATACTTGAGCCAAAGGCGAAAACCGGCGGCTCGATTTCTCCCCTATAAGGATAAACCTACTTAAAAGGCATTCGGAAACGGATGTCTTTTTCGTTGCATAATGTCAAACGATAGGATATTATGGGAATAGGGTTTAAAATATAGTTTGATGGGAGATATGAAATGTTTGAAATTAATGGAAATTTATGTGGTGAAGATGGATTAGCTAATATTGAACTGTTTCAGAAAGCTGTTATAGCTGTTAGAGTGTACTATTTAACGAAATTGAAGAATATATTTTCAGAAGATATAGATTTATATATAGATAATGCAACTGCTGGTTCTGGATATACACCAGTTATTACACCTGTGTTAAATAAAATACTAATAATTAAATTAGGAATCTCTGCAAACAGTTCCGAAGCACAGATTGCTTATCAATTTGCGCATGAATACATGCACTACATATTTTTCTGTAAGTATGGATTGCAAAAGCCATCCGCAGATGAAAGAGAAGAGTCAATTTGTTCAGCTGCTTCTTTAATCATATTACATGACATGTACCCAGCTTTTTTTGATACGTTTAATAATCATGTAAAAGCTCTTTCAAATAATGCATATAGAGCTGGAGCTGCTCTTGCAGCGAAAGTAAATTATGATATAAATATTTTGGCAAGTATAATTTGAGGTGATAGATTGTATACAAAAACATATGAACACTTGGAAGAGTGTACGGTAAAAGCAACACCGGAACTGGCAAGAATGTGTAGATCACATAAGGGAAACAGAGATCCAGTTGGAATAAATACTTATATCGGTGAAAGTAATATAAGCCGAATAATGAAAATACTATTAAGCAACGGAAAGAATATACTGGGAGCGCAGGAAGAGGATTTTGTTTGTATTCCGCGGTCACAGTATGAAGAGATACTGAAAATTGTAAATGATATGAAATAATGAAAATGACTAGGGCAGCAGGATTTACCTGCTGTCTTTTTCTTATGCCAAAAACTAGGAGGTGAGACTGGTGGCATTAACTGAAAAACAGAAAATATTTTGCGATGAGTATCTGATTGATCTGAATGCTACCAGAGCTTACATGGTGGCATATCCGAATGTAAAGAAAGAAAGTACAGCTGCAGCGGCAGCAGCCAGATTGTTAAGAAATGTTAAGGTTGCGGCATATATTGCAGAGCGGATGAAGGAACGGCAGGAGCGTACCGAAGTTACACAGGACATGGTAGTGCAGGAACTGGCAGCGATTGCATTTGCAAAAGCGACTGATTATGCAGAGGTAAAAGAAGATAAGGTTCTGATCAGGAACACGGAAGAGCTTCCTGATATCGCAAAGCGGGCGATTGCTGGAATCAAAATGGGGAAAAGTGGCATTGAATTAAAACTCTGTGATAAAGAAAAAGCACTGGAGTTGCTTGGTCGTCACCTTGGCATGTGGAACGATAAGGTCGATATCAATCTGGATGAGAGCAAGTCCAAACTGGATGATCTGATCCAACAGATGCGTGGTGATGAATAATGAGTAACCAACGTCTGATCTTATCAGAGAAATACAAAGCATTTATCCGATGTGATGCGCCGGTTGAGTTCCTGGAAGGAACCACGGCAGCGGGAAAAACTACGGTTGGACTGTTTAAGTTCATGCTGAAAGTTGCTGAGTCTCCTAAAAAGCTGCATATCATCGCGGCAAAGGACACAGGTACCGCAGAGAAGAATATCATTAACAAAGACCTTGGAATCATAGATGATTTCGGAGATCTGGCAGAGTATAACGGCAACGGAACCAAGGACGATAAGATTCCGCACATCCTGTTCCATACATCCGGCGGTGATAAAGTCATTTATGTAATGGGATATGGTGATAAAAAGAAATGGCAGAAAGCTCTTGGCGGTCAGTACGGATGCCTGTACATTGATGAGATCAATACAGCGGATATTGATTTTGTCCGTGAGGCAGCTATGCGATGTGATTATTTCATGGCAACACTGAATCCGGATGATCCGAACCTGCCAGTGTACAAAGAATATATTAACTGCGCCAGACCATTATCGGAATGGCAGCAGGATACTCCAAACGAAATATTGAGTGAATTGAAAGAAGAACCAAAGCCCAGATGGGTACATTGGTTCTTTTCTTTTAAGGATAATGCCGGTCTTCCGAAAGAAAAAATGGACAAGATCATCCAGAACACACCAAAGGGCACCAAGATCTGGAAGAACAAGATTGAGGGCCTTCGGGGTAAGGCTACTGGATTGGTGTTCTCAAACTTTGACCGGAAGCGGCATGTGAAAACAAAGCAGTGGTTAAAGGAACAGATAGCAGCAGGTAAGATTATCCCGGCACGGTTTACCGTTGGGCTGGATACATCATACTCCAGCAAAAGTCCGGATACCATTGCAATGATCTATCAGATGATCACGAAGGACCGGCGGGTGATTACCGTGGATGAAAAAGTATACAGCAACAGTGACCTTGATATACCACTGGCACCATCAGACACGGTAAAAAACTTTCTGGATTTTTTGGAACGCAATCAGAAAGAATGGGGACTGGCCAGAAACACATACATTGATTCTGCAGACCAGGCAACCATCACGGAGCTGAATAAATATAAGCGGCTGCATGGCTGCATTTATAATTTCATAGCAGCGTATAAACAGACAACCATCGTTGACCGAATTAATTTGCAGTTATCGTGGTTGCAGCAGGATAAGTACCTGGTACTGGATCACTGTACGAATCACATTTCAGAGTTGGAAACTTACAGCTGGAAAGAAGATAAGGACAACGAGCCGGAGGACAAAAATGATCACACCATCAATGCATCACAGTATAGCTGGCTGCCGTACAAGATGGAAATCGGTGATGAAGAGGAGAAAAAGGAATGGGATGGATAAATAATATCATGAACAGAATTTTAGAAAAACGATCGAGCCGGATCAACATTAAACCGGCAGATCCAATCACAATCAATATCAATTCCATACTGGACTATGAGGGAAACGCAGCGAAGAACCGGATCTGGTATCGCGGTGATTCGCGGGAACTGAGTCAGTTGTATCAAGGGCTCTGCCAGAAAGCCAGTATGTATAACTTCTGGGCGGCATCTAGCAGCCCGGGAATGGAAATGCGAAAGATACATACCGGTATTCCAGGTATCATCGTGGATATGTTATCAACAGTCGTATTAACAGATCTGAACCAGATTGAATTTGAAAATGCTAACGATAAGGAAATCTGGGAAGATATTGACAAAGAGAACCAGTTATCAAAGCTGTTGGAAAGCAGTTTAAAAGAAGCGCTGTATATCGGTGATGGGGCATTTAAGATTACTTATGATTCGAAGATAAGCAATTACCCGATCATCGAATTTTATCCGGGTGATCAGGTCGAATATAACATTGTCCGGGGGAGAATACAGGAAGTTATTTTCAAAACAGTATATGAGCATAAAGGGCAGAGTTACGTTCTGTATGAGACTTACGGATACGGCTATATTAAGAACCGCCTGACCAAAGATGGAAAAGAGATTGCCATGGACTATCTTCCGGAAACAAAAAATCTGAAGGATTACTTCTTTGCTGGCCATACAGAGGATAAAGACGGTGAGACCGTTCAGCGTGGCAGTTATATGATGGCAATTCCGCTTATGATCTACCGATCTTCCAGATATCCAGGCAGAGGACAGAGTATCTTTGACAGAAAGGTAGAAGCCTTTGATTCACTGGATGAAGCATGGAGTCAGTGGATGGATGCACTCCGGGCAGGACGTTCCAAAGAATATATTCCGGACAACCTCTTGCCAAGAAATCCGAATACAGGAGCGATTCTGAAACCGAATGCGTTCGACAACCGTTATATCCAGACGGAAGCAGACATGCGAGAGGGTACACAGAGCAAGATCACGCTGGATCAGCCGGCTATTCCGCATGACAGTTATCTGGCAACCTACTGCACAGCCTTAGACCTGGCACTGCAGGGATTGATCAGTCCGTCTACCATCGGTATCGATGTAAAGAAGCTGGATAATGCGGAAGCGCAGCGGGAAAAAGAAAAGACCACGCTCTATACCAGAAATGCGATTGTCGAAGCATTGACGGAAGATTTGAGAGAGCTGGTCATTTCCTGTTTAAATTCATACCGCGAACTTAACAAACAGGAAATAACCGAGATTAAACCAAGCGTGACCTTTGGAGAATATGCAAATCCATCCTTTGAGAGTCAGGTCGAGACGGTATCAAAAGGTAAGACTGGCGGCATCATGAGCATTGAGGCTTGCGTGGAAGAACTCTACGGAGATTCACAGGATGAAGAATGGAAAGAAAAAGAGGTTGCCAGGTTAAAGAATGAACAGGGAATCATGCAACTGGAAGAACCATCAGTAAATCTGGAAGCAGAAGAATTTACAGTACAGGGATTTGGAGGACAGTTAAATGCGGGTGAAGGTAGCAAACAGAATGTACAACATGAGCCGGAAGGAATTTCTGGGACTCCTGCAGGTGGCGCGTGAAAACGTGCCATTTGGCATTTATGCGATTGAAAAGAAAGGGTATGCAGAATTGATGAACGTGCACGTAATGAGCCGCACAAAGCTAAAGGAACACGTCAGAGCGTACCGTTCACAGGGATATAAGGTATATACCAACGATAAAGGGTGATAGCCATGGAACCATATGATATCGGTGCAGCGTTTGAAACTATCGAGGATGAGCTGATCGCATCCATGATCCGAAACATGAAACGTCACCGGGTGGAGGAAGTGAGCCAGGGCATACAGTGGTCCCAGTGGCAGGCGGAGCAGCTGAAGGCATTGGAAAAATTCAAAAAGCAGAATCAAAAGCTGTTTTCCGGAAAATTCAAGGAAATCAACAGTATGATTGAGGATGCAATCAAAGCCGCCCGGCAGCAGGGAAACATGGATCAAGAGATTGCAATCTTAGAAGCAATCAAAGGTGGTTTTAAAGGTGCACGAAAACAGAGCAGGGGAACCTATGGCGAATTTTTCCGTCTAAATGACAGAAAGCTGAACGCACTGATCAAAGCCACAACCAATGACTTCAAAAACGGTGAGACAGCAATGCTCCGGCAGGCAAATGACCAGTACCGTCAGATTATTTACAACGCACAGGTCTATGCAAACACAGGAGCAGGTACCTATGAGAAAGCCGTAGACATGGCAACAAAGGATTTTTTATCAAGAGGTATTACCTGTATCGAATATGCCAATGGAGCGCGTCATGCCATGAAAGATTACGCGGACATGGCAATCCGGACAGCGACTAAGAGAGCATATCTAACTGGTGAGGGTGAGAAGCGACAGGAGTGGGGAATACATACCGTGATTTTAAATAAACGCGGTGATAACCCGTGTCCGAAGTGCTTGCCGTTCGTTGGAAAAGTGCTAATTGACGATGTTTGGAGCGGCGGCAGCAGTAAAGACGGACCATATCCACTTATGAGCCACGCAATCGCCAGAGGATTATATCACCCACGTTGTAAGGACAGCCACACTACGTACTTTCCAGGACTTTCCACAGCAGACGACACTTGGACGCAGGAAGAACTGGATAACATCGAGTGGGAGAGCCGACAGGAAGCCAAACAGCAATATGCCAAGCGACAGGAAGAAAAGTACGATCGGCTGGCGAAATATTCACTGGATCAGGAGAATCAGAAACAGTACACTACTAAGAAAGAACAGTGGAAAATTGAAGCTGAAAGAAAGGCTGGAGTAAAAAATATTGTAAAAAGCATGGATTCTGATATAATGGTATCAGGAGCAAGAATAACAGATCCTGACAGTACAACGGGTGAAGAATTTGCAAAAATGTACTATGAGGAAATAAAAAAATTTTCAACAGATGTACAAAGAATCGCGATCAATCTTGGAAAAGATGAAAATGATATTGGAAAAATAAAAGCATATTTATTTGAAGATAAATCTTTATATGACGAGGATACAGGTGAATATAGAAGATTCGCCCCAGATTGTGCGATTGCTCAAAGTTGGCAAAGGCTCATGATTGGAAAACATATTCAGCCTCATGACAGAACCTTGATAGAGCATGAACTTTATGAAATGCAACTTAAAGAAGAGAATCCTGAACTTGAGCATTGGAAAGCACATGAAATGGCATGTCGGAAATATGATTATCAGAGAGAGGCGGCAGATTATTATGGTAATATTAAAAAATATAATAAAAACAAAAACTGATATTTCTGCGGATTATTATATTGAGGGCAGAGAGCCTAAGGGGTTTATGAAGATAAGCATTGCAGGCGGAGAAGTTTTGGAACACGAAAATGCGGGTTATGGTTCAACACATGTAAGATATGAATTGAGACGTCTTGCGCAGATGGATAATCCACCAAAAGAGAAAACTGTATTATGGTATTAATGCCACTGATCAGAAATGGTTGGTGGTATTTTTATACCCATTTTTAAGAAAGGAAAAGGTAAAAGAACATGGAATTAAAAGACACCATTGAACTTATGCAAAGTTCGGATTACAAGGAACGAATGAAAGCTGAGTATCAGCAGACCAAGATCAGATACGATGGCCTGTACAAAATGCTGGTGGTATGGGACGCTGGTAAACTGGGATTTACACCAGCATGCCCGAAAGCTCTGTATCTGGAACAGAAGCGTTACATGGGTGAGTATTTGAGAGTTCTGGAAGTCAGAGCATTACAGGAAGGCATTGATCTTGATTAAGGAGGAATAAAAACATGAAATTAAAAGTAACAACAACCTATCACGACAGAAAAGAAGACATTGATATTGCCGCCGGCACTATCATCGAACGCGATGAGGAGCGTGCAAAGATTCTGATCGGAGCCAAAGTGGCAGAAGAATATGTAGAAGAGACTGCGGAAGAAGTAGCAGAGGAAGTTCTAGAGGAAACTCCGGAAGAAGTAGCAGAGGAAATTCCGGAAGAAGCTTCGGTGAAAGAAAAACCAAAAGGACGCAAGAAAACCAATCCAAAGTAGGAAGGCGGTGATCCAACATCTCCCTCTGGGACGCGGGGTGAAGCGTCTTATTTTTATGCCCGAAGGCGGTAAACTACACGGAGACACCGGTGAAACAACTGTAATGTGAGACACACATAAAACTGTAAAGAGAGACACTCAATAACTGTAGGAGGTATAGAAACATGGCAGATAATAACAATCAGAACGCTCAGCAGCAGAATCCGGCTGGAGCAAATACAGGTGATAACAATCAGAACACTCAGCAGAATCAGAATGGGCAGCAGGCAAACAACGTACAGCCCCCAGAAATTGATTATGAGAAGCTGAGTTCTCTTGTTGCCGGTAAACAGTCCGCTACTGAGGATTCCGTGCTGAAAGGTTATTTTAAACAGCAGGGACTGTCGAAAGAAGAGATGGATCAGGCAATTTCGGCATTCAAGGCACAGAAAGCTGCCAATCAGCCAGATGTAACAAAAATGCAGGCCGACATCCAGACAGCACAGGCTGCAGCACTGAAATCTCAGATTGAGAATAAGGCACTGCTGATGCATTCAGAACTTGGAATTGATTTAAAAACCATTCCTTACGTGATGAAGCTGGCAGATCTGTCCGCTGTTGCAGTAAATGGAGCAATTGATGATGCAAAGTTAAAGGACGCTTTAAACAAAGTATTGGAAGATGTTCCGCAGCTGAAAGCACAGCAGGAACAGAGTACACAGGGATTCCACCAGATTGGTGCATCCCCAAGCAACAATGCAAACAATCAGAACACAGAAACAAAACCAGTGGCTACTAAGTCCTGGAACAGATGGAATCATTAACTAGGAGGTAAAATTATATGGCACTTAATTATGCAGAAACTTATTCAGGTGAATTATTGGAGATCCTGATGCAGGGAGCACTGACATCCCCATTTATTACAAGTAATGTTCGCTGGCTGGATGCTAAGACATTCCATTTCACCCAGATGAGCACAAGCGGTTACAAAAACCATAAAAGAAACGGTGGCTGGAACCGTGGCAGCTATGCGCAGACAGATGTTCCGTACACGGTAACCCATGACCGTGATGTGGAGTTCCTGGTAGATAAAGCAGAAGTTGACGAAACGAACAAAACTGCATCTATCCAGAATATCTCAAGCATCTTCGAAAAGACACAGGCAACACCGGAAACAGATGCATTGTTCTTTTCCAAAGTTGCAGCGGCAGCGAAAAAAGTGGATGGTTATCATTCCGAGACTGCCGCAACGGAATATACAGTCGAGAACACATTTAGCAAGTTGAAAAAAATCTTATCTGCTGGAAAACTGAGAAGATACAAAGCAAATGGTACCCTGATCATGTATGTTACATCTGCAATTATGGATAATCTGGAAGCTTCGAAAGAGTTTACCAGAAAAATCGAGATGACTCAGATCGCAGAGGGTGGTCTTGGAATTGAGACCAGAGTAACAGACATCGATGGTGTTCCGATCATGGAAGTTATCGATGACGAAAGATTCTATGATGAATTTAACTGGGAGCCGGAAAATGGTGGATTTGAGCCAAAAACTGGTGCACATAAGATCAATGTACTGGTAGCCTGTGGCCAGACCTGTAAAACAGTACCGAAGATCTCCAGCATCTATTTCTTTGATCCGGGCCTACATACAGAGGGTGATGGATATCTGTACCAGAACAGATCCCTGTCTGATACATTCGTATTCCCAAATGGAAGAGATGGCAAAATAGATTCTGTGTATGTAGACGTAGATACTACTGCAGTAGTCTAGGAGCACGAGATGCTTGCGGTATATTATGAGTGTCAGGAGGGGGACAATCTCTCTCCTGATGCCGTACTCACAGCCAGCAGACATATTGATTTCCTGACATTTAACCGGATCGTGGATAGAGGATACGAAAATCTAACACCATTCCAAAAAGAGATCATTTCACAGGTATGTAAAAAACAGGCTGTTTTTGAAGAAGAAAACAAAGATATGCTTGAGAGTATCCTGTCATCGTACAGCATCAATGGTGTATCGATGGGGATTGATCAGAACGGATGGAACGTATTTGTACAGAATGGAGTTGTTATGCAGCGTTCTACTTACGAACTGTTGAAGCAGACCGGATTGTGTAGCAGATCACTGGGGGTGAAGTGATGAAATATCCAAAATTAGTTCCGGAAAGCATGTGCAAGACACCATGCAGCGTAACCATTTACGGTGAGGGCATCAGCGAAGATGGAGCACCGGAGGTATTGCTGGAAACAGATACATTAAAATGCAATTATCAGGACAAGGCAAAAACAATCATGACAAAAGAGCAGAAGTTGGTGCAGATTACCGGCTCTGCTTATTTTTGCGGAGATATTGCACCGAATGTCCCGGTGATCAGTTCCGGTGAGTTCACTGTGTTTGGAGTAAAACGTCAGATCCAGCAGGGAACCAAAGCCAGAAACCCGGATGGAACTGTGAATTACACATTGTTGGAGGTGGTCTGATGGCACAGGTAAGTTCCAGAGTAAAGATTAACCAGGCAGCCATAAAACGGCTAAATCAGGCAGCTATCCGCGCATTAGAGCAGACTGCGGAGTGGATTCACACGGAAGTTGTACAGGCACAGGTGATGCCAAGAGATACCGGAACGATGCAGAATGAAAGTACGTTTGTGGATTATTCACACTCTTCTGAAGGAAAAGTCTCTCTGGTAACGGCAACACCTTACGCAAGACGCTGGTATTTTAATCCGGAAGGGGTTCACTTCCACACAGATAAGAATCCGAATGCAAAGGATCACTGGCTGACAGACTGGACAGACGGTGGAGCAAAATCCGATCGGGTAAGAGAAGTATTTGCAGAATCATACAGGAGGAATGCAGGAACATGATCACGTTGGCAAACATCAGAGATTGGATCAAGTCCTTAGATATAGGAGAAAACCTCTATATCGGGAAGCTGGACAATAAAAAAGATAAATCTGTCGGTATTTACCAGCGTGAGGGATACGGCGGCGTAAATATGGCTATCGGCGGCATCGACGCTACCAAGACAGCTGTAAAAAGCATATCTATCCTGATTCACTGGAATAAAAATGCGAATGAGACAGAACAGGCGGCGCAGAGTCTGTATGATAAATTACTGCGCATAAAAGATGTAACCATAAACGATCACCATATCGATTACTTATACCTTGCAGTGCCGGAACCGGTGGACATCGGAACGGATGACAAGGGCGTATATGAAAGAGTGATATGGATTGATTTATATTATCAGAGAAAGGAAGAGAACTAGATGAGTGAAAAAACAGGCGTATATCCATGTTATGAAAATCAGTTTCAGATCAATACTGCCGCAAAAGACAGTACAGCGGCATACAAAACTATTGCCGATTGCGAAACATTCAGTTTGTCTTTTGACAATGGTGTAGAGGAATGGACTCCGTTTGAGACAGAAGGATGGACACGCAGATTAATGACATCTAAAAGTGTAACAGTTGCCGTTACTGCCAAGAGAAATGTGGGCGATGAAGGCAATGATAAGATCAGTTCTTATACATTTTTAAATGGCAGAGATGCAGAGGGCGATTTCAAATGGACATTCCCGGATGGCTCTTCCGTAGAATTTAAAAATGCCATCATCAGCGTTACAAACAATGGATCCGGTGATTCTACCGGTGTAGCTCCACTGGAATTTGAAGTTATGAGTAACGGCAAGCCGACCTACACACCAGCAGCATAAGAAGGGAGATAAGTCATGGGAAGAATTATTGATATCACATCAAAACTGGGATTCGATGAGAATCCGAAACTGAAAATCAAAGATGAGGAACTGGAACTGAATGCAGATGCAGAGTCTGTATTAAAAATCATGGGGTATATGGGTGCAGGAGATTCTATCACTATGCAGGACATCGAAGATGCATTTCAGATTGTATTTACTCCAGAATCATATAAAAAGCTTAAAGAAATGAACCTGAACTTCCAGGATTACCAGACGGTATTCCAGATTGCAGTGGATGTGGTCACTGGAGATGAAGAAGATACTGAGGGAAACGCTCAGACCCCGGATACGATCTGATCGAAGATTTTGGACTGATCGTAGCCAGCTTTCAGGAACAGTACGGCATCCGGTTAAGGACGGAAGCTGCCAACATGCCATGGGATGAATTTGTGGACTTGGCAGCGGGACTCCGGCCGGACACCGCCCTTGGACGTATCGTACAGATTCGTACAGAGACGGATGAGGAAATGTTAAAGCACTATACTCCGGAAATGCGAAAGATCCGGAACGATTGGCAACGGAAAGCGGCAAAGGGGAAAACAGAAAAAGAAACACAAGACTTTATCACTTCCATGCAGGAAGTATTTAAACGAATGGCAGGTGTTAGAAATTGAAAAAGTAAAATGCCCGTATTGTGGCAAAGAACAGAAAGTACATTACGCTCCGGATGCAAAATGCCGGGGCGTTTTTGTGCGTTGCAGTGGAAGACACTGCAAGCGAATATTTGAAATTAAAATAAATCAGGACAAGTAGTGCCTTGTGTCGATGTCCGAATCTGTAAAGGAGGGAGACATAGTGGCACTTGAGGCGGGCGCAATTGCTCTTGAGTTAAAATTAGATAGTGGCAAGCTATTTGCAGGAATAAACAGTTCCTGCAATAAAGTAAAAGCAAAATTTGAGCAAAGTTTTTCAGCAGCTGGTCAAGCAGCCGAAAAGGCAACGGATAGTGCGGTTAAGGCTGTAAAAACAGGAAACGAGAAGATTGATAAAATTCTTGCTGATACAGAAAAATCTGCAAAAGCAAAAGCGGCAAGTATTGCTTATATCTATAAAACGGAAGGCTACTCTCAGAGTGATGCTTTTAAAAAGGCATGGAGTCACATCGAAAGATCCAGTAGCAGCGGAGCTGACAATGTAAAGAAATCTATCCGAAAAATATCTGATCAGTCTAAAAAAACATCACAGGGATTAAAGAATGATTTATCAGGTGCTTTCTCCAATACACTAAAAGGACTTGCGGGTAAGTTGGCTGGCGCATTCGCAATCAAGTCTTTGGTTCAGTTTGGAAAGAAGTGCATCGACTTAGGTTCTGACCTTGCTGAGGTTCAGAACGTAGTAGATGTTACGTTCCCACGCATGACAAAGACCATAGATACATTCGCTACCAGCGCAGCAGCCAAGTTTGGTCTGTCCGAAACTATGGCGAAGAAATTCACTGGTACCTTCGGATCTATGGTGGAAGCGTTTGGTTTCAGTGAAAAGCAGGCTGCAGATATGGCAACCACGCTGACCGGTTTAGCAGGCGATGTAGCATCGTTTTACAACATCAGTCAGGACGAAGCCTATACCAAGCTGAAATCCGTATTCTCTGGCGAAACAGAGACTCTAAAAGACCTTGGTATAGTAATGACGCAGTCAGCGCTGGATGCGTATGCATTGGCGAATGGTTATGGAAAAGTCACGTCCAAGATGACAGAGGCTGAGAAAGTGTCGTTGCGTTATGCGTTTGTACAGTCGCAGCTGACGAATGCAGCAGGAGACTTTGCAAGGACATCTGATTCTTGGGCGAACCAGGTTAGATTGTTATCATTACAGTTTGATTCCCTGAGAGCATCCATTGGCCAAGGACTGATCAACGTATTCACACCGGTAATCAAATGGTTGAATGTATTGATGGCGAAGCTGGCGCAGGCTGCAAAAGCGTTTGCGTCCTTTACATCATTATTTACCAAAAAGAAGAGTTCCGGGGCGGGAGCGGCGGCAAGTGCCGTAGCAAGTAACATTTCGAAAGCAGCAACTTCTGCATCCAATCTTGGAACTTCTGCTGGCAAGTCATCTTCCGGGCTTTCCAAAGCGGCAAAGGCAGCCAAAAAATTAAAACGTGAACTGGCAGGATTTGACCAGATCACAAAACTTGGCGATGAAGATTCTGATACTGACACGGGAAGTTCTGGTGATACAGGTGGCGGCTCCGGTGGAATTGGCGGCGGAGTTGGAGATACAGGCCTTGAAAGCGGACTCCCGGGAGCAGATGAAGCAAGCAAAGATACCATCAAACTTAAGGTCAATTTTGATAATCTGAAGAAGTCTGTAGATAATCTGAAACAGTCATTTGGAAAATTTGCAGATGTAGTCAAAGGTGGTCTTAAGTGGGCGTGGGATAACGTACTAAAACCGCTTGGAAAATGGACCATTGAGAAGCTTGCGCCAAAACTGATTGATGTCTTAAGTGCAGCGTTTGACGTACTCACAGCAGCATTGAAAGCCCTGCAGCCGTATGCAAAGTGGATATGGGATCATTTTCTAAAGAAGATAGCAAAATTCGCCGGGGATGCGATTATCAAATTCTTAGAAGCGTTTGCGAAAGCTCTTGAAAAAGTGGCTGGTTGGATAGAGAAACATCCGAAAGCGTTTGATACGATTGTTACCGGAATTTTAGGCATAATGGCTGCCATTAAGGTTGGAAAAAAGGTTAGCGATTTTGCAAAACATTTAAATACATTTATAGATGTTTTCAAAAAGGTAAAAGGTGCAAAAGATGTCGCAGAATTAAGCAAAGGAATAGGCGGATTTGGTACAAAATTACTTAAATCCAAAGGAACGCTGAAAGACTTTGGTGGCTGGTTCAAAAATGCAATGTCTGGTTTTAAATTGCATAAAAAAGGCATTATTTCTTTCAAGACATTGTTTAGTGGTCTCTTCCCTAATATTTCAAAAACACTTGGTAGCATTGGCGGAGTATTCAAAAAGTTCGGTGGAAAAGTCGGCACGTTTGGAAAAACCATTGTAAAAGCATTTCTGAAAGCTGGAAAAGCTATTGGTGGACTGATTGCAGCCAATCCGGTTCTGTTCGCTGTAATTGCAGCAATTGCAGCAGCTATTGCAATTGGTATTCTTCTGTATAAGAACTGGGACAAAATAAAGAAGAAATTGCAGCCATTGCTTGATGCTTTTAAGAAATTTGGGAAAGCAATCAAGGATGCATTCAAGGGAATCCCGGATTTCTTTAAAAAAATTTTTGGAAAAGCAAAAGAGAATATCAAAAAGAAATTCGATAAGATTGGCGATTACTTTAAAAAGCGTTATGAGGATACCAAGAAAGCTTTTAAAGAAATAAAGGTAAAAGTATCCGCTTGGTTCACTGACAAGAAACAGAAACTGAAAGATAAGTGGACGAAGCTTACTTCTGATATCAAAGAAAAAACAGCTGAGATGAAAGCTGCGATTAAGCAGAAATGGAGCGATCTGAAACAGAAGTGGACAGCAATCGTTAGTAATATCAAAGAAAAGACTGCTGAGATGAAAGCTGCGATTAAGCAGAAATGGGCTGACTTATCATCAAAATGGCACGCAATCATTGATAATATCAAAGAAAAGACCGCTGAGATGAAAGCCCAGATTAAACAAAGATGGGCGAATTTGTCGGAAAGTTGGCACGGAATTGTTGATAATATCAAAGAAAAAACAGCCGAGATGAAAGCGAAGGTTGCTTCCAGATGGAACGACCTGAAAGGCCAGTGGAACTCTTTGCTAAGTAATTTCAAGGGAAAAACTTGTGATATTGCTCTGAAATTTTCAGCTGCAGCTAAAGATCTAAAAGATTGGATTAACACGAATGTTATCGATCGGGTTAACAGTAAATTTAAAAAAGTTCCAATCCTTAAAAATCATCTCATTCCACACTTGGCACAAGGTGGTTACGTCAAAGCAAATACACCACAGCTTGCCCTGATCGGTGATAACAGGCACCAGGGCGAGGTTGTTGCTCCGGAAAATAAGATGATTGAAATGGCAAGAAAGGCAGCAGAGTTATCTGGTGGTGGCGGTGCAGATGCCGAGATAGTCAGCCTGTTACGTCAGATTCTTGCATTACTGAAATCCCTGGATTTGGTAGCAACGATTGATGGAAATTCTTTGAAGCAGCTTATCGTGAAACTGATCAATGATCATACCCGGGCAACCGGAATGTGCGAGATAGAATTTTAGGAGGGGAAATGGGACTGATTATTAAAGCAAATGGTGTGACACTTCCGTCTCCAGTGTCTATCAGCACCACAGACGAAATCTTATGGTCGAGCAATACCGGAAGATCTACTTCTTCCGGTAAAATGCTTGGAGATGTAATTGCAGAAAAGGAAACTTTCTCAATCCAATGGGGAGTTATGTCAAAAGCTGATCAGAAGAAAATAAAGCAGAATCTGAAAAGCGGATTTCACATAGTGCAGTTTATTTTTGATGATGAGACAGTCAATTTGACTTCCTATCGAGGAACGATAACGTCAGAGCATCTTGGATATATCGGAGATGGAATTTATTATTACAAATCCGTGTCATGCGAGATCATAGAGCAGTAGGAGGAGAAAATGTTACAAGTATCAGATAATGTAAAAAAATACATAGAGAGCGATACCAGAACGTTTCGTGCCAGACTATTGCTCGATAGTAAAGAAATCAGCGGTGATATTCGTTCTTTGAGTATCAACAAAGGATCCTGTGGAAGCTCTGATTTTGCACCGGGTTCTGTGTTCAGTTCCTATATTGATGTAACACTGGACGGATGTAATCAGAAACTGGAAGGTAAAGAATTAACACTGCAGATTGGAACAGTTATGGGTAATTCTGCAGAATGGACAGCAATAGGTCTGTTTACAGTAGATAAACCATCTACATCGGCATATAGCACTTCATTCTCCGGATTGGGACGGATAAGTTCAAAAATGGGTGGGCTGTATAATTCGGCAATATCTTTTCCGGCAACGGTCAAAGCTGTACTGTCCGAGATTTCATCCGCTACAGGAGTTAAAATTGACACAGGAAGTTTGGATACATCTCTCGTGATCGAAACCAAACCATCCGGATATATGTACCGTGAAATGCTGGCATTCATTGCCGGCTTTTATTTTGGCTATGCCACAGAAGCTGCAGATGGATCCGTAATCATCCGTCAGTATCAGAAAACTGCAACAGCATCAACAAATGGAGATAAGACAACAGAGCTTCCGACATTCCAGGATTTGGATGCGGTTGTAACCGGCGTAAAGGTTGTGGTTGGAACAGAAACGGACAGTGAGGGCAACAGTCAGGATAAGTTCTATTCAAAAGGAACAGTCAATGTGGCTGTTTCCAATCCGATTATGACACAGGCAATCTTTAACAAGTATGCGGATTCATTTATCGGATTTCAGTATCGTCCGGCAACCGTAAATGTTACCACCGGAGACTTCCGGCTGGAAGCAACAGATACATTAAGTGTGACGGATGTAAAAGGTGTGGAACATATCGTGCCGTGTATGGCTGTGACACATACTTTTGATGGTGGAATACAGACTGCAATTACTGCACCGGCAATTAAAGACACCGGGGAGAGTGCTCAGTCATTCAGAGGACCATTAAGCCAGGCAGTCTCAGTAATGCAGGCGCAGTTACTGATTGTAGAAAGCATCGCGGCAAAAGCATTGACTGTAGATAAGGCGGATATTAAGTATGCACAAATCGAAGATCTTAATGCCGTAAAAGGAAACATTGAGACTTTGGTAGCAGATAATGCCACCATCAACAGCAAACTGACTGCCAATGAAGCATCTATCAACAGTTTAGTAGCCAAAGACGCAGAGATTGATGGAAAACTGACTGCACAGGATGCAAGCATCAAGAAGCTGGATACAGAAAAACTCAGCGTGGAAAATGCCAATCTGACCTATGCGACCATCGAAAGCCTTAATGCCACCGATGCAAAAATCACTAACATCAGCGGAGATTATGCATCATTCAAAGATACCACCACAGAAACGTTAAAAGCGCAGACCGCAGATATCGTAGATCTGAAAGCCAACAAGCTGAGTGTCACGGATGCAGATCTCCGCTATGCCAACATCGATTTTACCAATATCGGCAAGGCTGCCATGGAGTACTTCTATGCACAGTCCGGTCTGATCAAGGATGTTACGGTTGGAGATCAGACAATTACCGGTGAGTTGGTTGGCGTTACCATCAAAGGAAACTTAATCGAGGGTGAAACGATAACAGCTGACAAATTGGTAGTCAAAGGTGAAGATGGTCTGTATTATAAGCTGAACATCAATGCACTTGGAGAAACCACGGTAAAAGCTGACGAGAAGTATCAAAATGGATTAGACGGTTCTGTCCTTATCAAGAAGTCAATCGTGGCCGAGAAGATCAGCGTAAAAGACCTGGTAGCCTTTGGTGCAACTATCGGTGGAGTGAACATTGCAGACAGTTCCATTTATTCGGGGGTGAAATCCTCAGTCAATAACACCACCAGAGGATTCTACCTTGGAAAAGACGGACAGGCAGCATTTGGTGATTCGAGCAATTATCTGAAATATTTCCAGGACACAGATGGTACATGGAAACTGGCAATTGCTGCGGACAGTGTAAGTCTGAGATCCGGAACGAATATTGGAGATGCAATTGAGAATATCCAGGGTGATGTGGATGGACTGAAAGAGAGCGGTGGATTTAATTGGAATTTGTTTATTGAGACCGATTATAAGAAGGGCACGTTCACACAAGGAAATGAAGATGGAAAAGCTGGTTGGTGGAACACGTCTACGTTGGGTCAATGTTTAAATACTGATGATGTTGGCGAACCAGCATTACGGTTACCACTTGCAGATTGGTATCTTGGTCAATACGCTCAAGTGGAGAAAGGGAAACAGTATACAATTTCATGTGATGTAAAATTAGACCCCGATGCTACTGTCGAAACTTTTTCGTATTTTCAGCTAAATACAGACATTCTGGACATTACATCATATAGATTTGGTGTAGATATTACAAAACAGTGGAAACATATGGTGCTTACCTATACCTGTAAAGCATCTGGATTCGAACGTTTTCATTTACGAGGCACAACAGGGTCTACTGGAGTTGGTAATTATTTCTGGATTAAGAATCTCAAATTTGAGAAAGGCTCCGTTGCAACTGCATGGACTCCAGCTGAATCGGAGATTTATGGTAAAGATGGAGCTCAGGGACCAGCTGGAAAAGATGGTACGGGATTTAGTTGGAATTTATTACGAAAATCGCAAGAGATATTTTTAAATGGTTCAGATTATCCAAATAATTCGACTCGTGAGAAGGGGAAGATTACTGTTTTATCATCTGGAGTTGCTTTTAACGCTTACACATGGGTAGAAGATAACATGGTAGTTCCACCTGCCGACATTGCAAAAGATGCTGGAAGCATTTATACCTTTAGTGCAGATATAAAAACAACAAATTTTGATGGGTCTTTTGTTGTATATTTTGCATTGGATTTAAGAATCAATTTCCAAACTAAGTTATCCAAACTGGTTGTTATTCCATCGAATAAAAACGGAGAGTGGCAGCGACTTTCTGGAACTTTGACGATACCTGATAATTTATATACAGCTGGTAATTGGAAATCGTTAGTAAGTATTTCAACAAACGGTGATGTTAAAGCTAAAGCAGGTGTAACATTTGAATATCGAAATCTAAAATTAGAGAAAAATTCTATTTCAACAGACTGGTCGCCTGCTGAGGAAGACATATACGGTAGTTCATTAATAACATTGGTAACCAATTATTCGTATCCACAAGCGGACATTAACATATACGGAAAGTCTGGATATAGTGGGACTTGGACTGTTACTAGCTCGTTGACGGTTAAAGTCGGTGATACTGTACTTCTTAGAGTTACTAACACCACCAAAAATGGATATTCATATATCATTGCTACTGTGACAGCAATCCCGAGCACAACATCAGTTACTTGTGTTAGCACGGGATTATTAGATAAAGGTGATACCGGAGAAACAGGTGCACAGGGTCCAACCGGACCACAAGGACAAAAAGGCGAGACTGGCGCAACCGGACCACAGGGACAAAAAGGCGAGACTGGAGCAACAGGCGCTACGGGTCCTAAAGGAGACACAGGTGATCAGGGGTATAGCGTAGTGGCAAGTGTATCCCGAACTGCATTTACAGAATCACAGTGGAATACTTATGGAACAACCGGGCATGTAGAAAACTGGGGGTCAACTTCTAGTATTAGAAACGGTTGCCGTGTGGGCGACATTTTCACGGTAGTCGGGACTGCAACAGACACAGGAAATTCACATACGTTATGGTATCGTTCTACAACTGCTTCTGGAGATCTATATGGCACATGCATCAATCATGCAATATCAAAGGCGGGTTCAAAAGGTGATAAGGGCGATAAAGGGGACAAAGGCGATGCTACAAATTACTGGAAACATGAAGGTGTTTTAGATCTTCGGGCATCCACTTATGATGTGAATAAATGGTATCCTTTTGTTGCAAATTACAGCTTGGATGCCGGATTTACTGAACATATCCGTGTTTGGTACGCATTGGAAGGTAATGCCGTTCCGTCATGGAGCCAACATTCTGCCGGTTATACTGTAAACTTTGAAATTGACATGAATGGTTCTGGATGGGGGACTGCTGATTATGTCAGCGTGTCAAAAGTGGTGCATGACGATTATCGTTTTTGTGACGTTTCACCCGTATCCTGTACACAATGTATTTATAATTCTTGTCCGATACTATGGCTCAGAGGTGGCGGACTTTATCGTTGGCAATCTACAGGCGCTCAAACTGCATGGACAGGCTATACCACGATAACCAATATCTACAGTACACAATACCCCTGGTACGTAGAACCGGTATCCTCACGCCCAACACCAGAGGGTATGAATTACCAGTCTGAGATTTATCAGAACAGAAATAACATAACTCTGAAAGTGTCGAAGAATGATGTGCTTAACCAACTCAACTCCGAACTGACTGTTTCTGAAAATGTCATCAAACTCACTACGGGACATTTCCTAGTCAATGCAACCAATCTGACAATCACATCGGATGGCACGCTGACTGCCGCTAACGGATATTTCAAAGGTAAGATAGAAGCTACAAGCGGATATTTTGGAACGTACGATCCGCCGACTGGCAGTGATGATGCGTGGAATCCATCATACTGGCTTTCTGCGGATAATGGAATTATAGCAATGCAAGCTCATTCCATAAGAAATACTGGTAATGTCGGTTGTTCGTCAGATAGTACCACAATGAGTTCATATTCTAGTGGCGGTGGGCATTCTTCGGTACAGTGCGCCGCAGGAAACTTAAACTTAAGCGCTTCAGAGAGTCTTGCGCTCAATGGTACAGATTGGGACTCTTTGGTGTATCGCCAAGCTGGTTACGACTGGTCAACATTTAACACCGCCAACACTACTGACACTTGGATTCCGGTAATGAACGGTTCAAAAGTAAATCATCGAGTATTACCAACGGATGTGGCAGATACAACAGACGGTGGTTGCTTCCAGAAAAGAAATAAAATTGTTACAGTAAATGGCTGGGGAGTTGGAGCATCATCCATTATATTTAACCTGCCATCTGCATGGCGACCAGTTAAGGGAAATGGTGTGTTCAGTGGATTTTGTTATAATATAAGCAATCATGCTTTTTATCCAGTCACCGGTAATTTTGACACAAATGGGGTCCCATCAGTATACGCTATTTCGACATGGAACAGTGCCTATAATAACTATGCTATTTACAACTCTGGCACAGACAGACGTTCCAATTTCCAGTTATATGTAACAGGTTCGTGGTTGGCGAACTAAATGAAAGGAGAAAACAATGATTCAGACACAGGATTTACAGCTTTTATACAATACAATGAAAGACATTGAGACGAAAGGGGAGAGCACAAAGGTGATGGCAGATTGTCTCAGATTTATTGAGAACAAAATCAAAGAATCACAGCAGGAGCCAGTAGCACCGCCAGCTCCACCAATGCCAATGCCTGCACCGGAGCCAGTACCAATGCCGGAGCCGGTTCCAAAACCAAGAAAAAAACGTAAATCAGAACCGGTTGACATGCCATCAGAGCCAGTAGTGAATGTAGTAGAGCCGGATCAGACAGCAGAATAAAGATAATCAGAGTCGACACATCGGTGCCGGCTCTTTTTATAAACTTTTTGGAAGGAAGTGGTTAAAAGACGTGAACGATTTACTACTGCAGACATACCTTATAGCACTACCAATCATATTAACGGCATTGATGGGTTATATCGTGTGGCTCCTGCAGGAACAAAGAAAACAAAAGAAAGCCGATGCCATTGAGCGAAATGAGCGCATCGAGGTGGAACGGAAACAGCGGGAAGCCAACAGCCATGGAACAATGCTGCTCCTGCGAGTCCAGCTGATTGAATATCATGATAAATACATGCAGCTGGGAGAAATACCATCATATGCTTACGAAAATTTCAACGAGATGTACGATGCGTATCATAAATTAGGTGGGAATGGCATGGTGACAAAAATGAAACAGGAAATCGAAGAATTGCATTTGAAAAAGAAAGGACAGTAAAAAAAATGACAGATTTAGGATTTTTAGCAGACTTTATGATTCCGGTAATTGTAGGAATCTGTCTGTGCGTAGGCTATGTGATCAAGAAATGGGTGAAAGATGTGGACAACAAATATATTCCGACCGTGTGTGCGCTGCTTGGTGTGGTACTGGCTGTCTGGATGAATAGCTGGAATGTTTCGCCATCCGTTATTTTAAGTGGATTATTCAGCGGTCTGGCATCCACTGGTTTGCATCAGTTATTCAAACAGTATATCGAAAAGAAAGAAGGTAGCAAATAAATGGCAGCAATTAGCATTCATGCCGGACACAACCCGGCGGGAAAAGTAGCCTGCGGAGCCACAGGTCTGCTCGATGAGTCCAAAGAAAACCGTCTGATTGCGGCAGAGATGATCAACATCATGCGCAACTATGGATGGACCGTCTACAACGATACCGTAGACAATGGCAGCAGTCAGGATGATGTATTGAACAAAATCGTGGCAAAATGTAACTCTCACAGTGTATCATTTGTATTTTCCATCCACTTAAACTCCGGCCGGAACGATTACCCGGGAGATGGTCGTATTGGCGGTTTTGAAGTGTGGGTAAATGCTATGAATAAAGGAAAACCAGAGATGGCAGAGCGGATCCGTGCCAATATGAGCAAACTTGGATTCACAGACCGTGGTACCAAAATTTCCAAAAACCTCAAAGTCCTCAATAAAACCAATGCGCCAGCACTGTTACTGGAAATCTGCTTTGTGGATGACCGGGACGATTACAATCTGTACCAGAAAGTTGGCTACAAGGCGATTGCCAAGGCAGTGGCTTATGCCATCATGAATAAATCTCTGGAAGAAATTCCGGCAAACCTCAATGGCCGTGTCGCTGACGAGAGAGCAGCAGACGGAAACTGGTACTATTATGAGAATGGCCAGATTGCATCAAACGTCACCACCGTAGCACAGAATAAAAACGGCTGGTGGTATGTCCGCAACGGCAAGGTAGACTTCACCTACACCGGTATTGCCAAGAACCAGAATGGATGGTGGCGCATCGTCAACGGAAAGGTTGATTTCAACTGCAACAGCGTAGAAAGTAACGAGAACGGCTGGTGGAAGCTGAAAGACGGAATGGTAGATTTCAGCTACAACGGTCTGGCTGCCAATAAGAACGGCGTGTGGTATGTGAAGAATGGTAAAGTTGACTTTGATTATTCCGGAAATGTCACTGCCAGAGTTGAAAAAGGGCGGGTAATCGTGTAATATAATCATATAAAAGTTTCCAAAACCTTCTTATTATATGTAGTAGTCACTTCCATCTTATTTGAGCAAATTCTTCAGTTCCAATATCTGTTAACAATCCAGCAACTTCTCGGTAAGGCATTGCATATCTTTGAGACAGGTATCTCATAGATGCGGAGAGTTCTCCATCTGGTCCGCCAAACTGGGAGATGATAATCTTTGCAATCGCTGGATTAGATTTCGTGATACAAACCGGATACTGTAATCTTTTTTCATAATTCCACATATTAATAGTACCCCCTTTCCCATGGCCACGGTGACACGGCCCACTGCCAATAATTTTGCCTTTGTTCTCCGGTCTGGGTAAGGGGACCGAATTTTGTTTCATATTCTGTCACAAGATGGTTGTATTTGTGTTTCATATGCTGAAAATAATCCAGCGCATCAGGATCCTTCGGATGGGTATCCAGAAAGAGGGTAATATCGCTGATGGCAAAGCCGTACTGGTAAATGGCATTCATCAGCCGTTGTTTTTCTACATTACATGCAGCGTTCACGGCACATTCCTCCTTTTCCGGTAAATGGTTTATCTAATTCGGCAAAAATAGTACCGACCTGGAGGGCTCGGTCCAGATCATACAGATTCCGGAACTGCTGCCAGGGAACATAGGCCATGGCGATAGTCTGGTTCTCACAATCGGGACGTTTAAAATCCGTCATATACGGACGATCAGAGTTCATAGAATTGCAATTACAGTTCAAAATATGATGTCCTTTCCTATTCTAAGGTTTGTTTTATCATATGAAAAGGCGGGGGATAGTGTGCAAATGGTAACTGATTGTTTTTTGTTAAGTACCCTGGGTATTTCCTATTGACCGTGTATGGGGTTAGGATTTAAACTATTGGCAGGGATAGGAGAGATCATAGGAAAGGGTGATTAGTTTTTATGAGAGGATTACACACACAGGTTTCGGATTTAAGAAAAGATGTTTTTGTTGAGGTCGCGCGTATTGCGTATGAATCTGAAAATATCAATGATGACTTGGAGGCAATTCCATACAAGTTATCTCCGGATGAAAATCCACGTTTCAGAGATAGTGTTTACAGAGAGCGTGCAGTAAGTTCCGAACGTACCAGACTGGCACTTGGATTATCTCTTCGACCACAGAATAAACCAGTTCATATTACCAGCGGCCTGGATGAAGCTACCGTGGATGAGATGTATTATGAACCACCTTTGATGCAGGTGATTCCGTCTGCATGTAACGCATGTGAAGATAACGTATATGAAGTAAGTAACCTTTGTCGTGGATGTCTGGCACATTCCTGCATGGAGGTCTGTCCGCGGGATGCGATCACACATGTGGATGGGCAGGCACATATTGACGAGTCAAAATGTATCAAATGTGGAAAATGTAAAAGTGCTTGTCCGTATGATGCGATCGGTAAAAAGGTACGGCCTTGTTCCGTTGCCTGTGGTGTCAAAGCTATTGAATCGGATGAATATGGAAGAGCTGTCATTAATCAGGAAAAATGTTTATCCTGCGGTATGTGCATGGTAAGCTGTCCGTTTGGTGCTATCGCAGATAAGTCCCAGATTTTCCAGCTGATCCGTTGTATGAAAAATGGCGGAGAAGTTGTTGCAGAGATCGCGCCGGCTTATGCAGGACAGTTTGGCAAAGAAGCGACACCGGATAAGATATATGCGGCATTACTGAAATTAGGATTTTCACAGGTATATGAGGTAGCACTTGGTGCGGATATCGGAGCAGTGACTGAGGCACATGATTATGTGTACCATGTAAAAACAGGAGAGAAACCATTCCTTCTGACATCTTGCTGTCCGGCTTGGTCAATGCTGGCGAAAAAACAGTTTCCGGAGATGATTGGCAGTGTATCTAAGGAATTGACACCGATGGTTGCTACGGCGCGAAGCATTAAGAAAGAGCATCCGAATGCAAAAGTTGTATTTATCGGACCGTGTGCGGCAAAGAAACTGGAAGCTATGAGAAAAACCGTCCGCAGTGACGTGGATTTTGTTATTACATTTGAAGAATTGGATGCCATGTTTGAGGCGCGTGGTATTGATCCAAAGACGATTGAGAGTCAGGGACATCTGCATGATGCAACGGCAGCCGGTCGTGGTTATGCGGTAGCCGGTGGCGTATCGAAAGCCATTGAAAACTGCATTCATGAGTACTATCCGGATGTAGAGGTGCTGATTGAGCATGTGGAAGGTCTGGACGAGTGTAAAAAGGTACTGATGCTTGCAAAAGCCGGACGGAAGAACGGATACCTGATTGAAGGTATGGGTTGTCCGGGCGGATGTGTAGCCGGAGCAGGTACATTGATCCCGGTACCGGAGGCAAAGAAGGATGTACAGCAGATCGTTAAGGAATCTACGAAAAAACTGCCTCCGAAACAATTACGGGAGATAGAATTAAAATAATTTATGAAGATTGACACAAGTCAGATCAATGCGATCAGGCACAAAGATGGACCTGAGCTAGTGCTGGCGGGACCGGGGTCTGGAAAGACTCTGGTCATTACCCGCCGGGTACAGCACCTGATCGAACAATACCATATACCGCCATCCTCTATTCTGGTCATTACGTTTACAAAAGCGGCAGCCACGGAGATGCGGCAGCGGTTTGAAAAATTGATGGGCGGCAGGAGAGTACCGGTTTCTTTTGGTACGTTTCATGCGGTCTATTTTATGATTTTAAAACATGCCTACGGCTACACGGCAGATAATATTGTAAAAGAAGAGCAGCGTCTGCAGTTTATGAAAGAATATATTCACCGACTGCGTTTGGAATATGACGATGAGAATGAATTTGTTTCCAGTCTGCTCTCTGAAATCAGTCTGGTGAAAAACACATCGGTAAATCTGGCACATTACTATTCATCCTGCTGCGGACAGGATGTCTTTCGAAAAATATTCGAAGCTTATGAATCCTTTTTACATCAGAATCGGCTCATTGATTTTGATGACATGTTGGTATACTGCAAGGAACTGCTGGTGCAGCGCCCGGATATTCTGGCGGCCTGGCAGCGGAAATATCAGTATATTCTGATCGATGAGTTTCAGGATATCAATCAGATTCAGTATGACATTATACGAATGTTGGCGGCACCGCAGGACAATCTGTTTATTGTTGGTGATGATGACCAGTCCATTTATCGTTTCCGTGGAGCAAAACCGGAGATCATGCTGAATTTTACAAAGGATTATCCCAATGCCGGAAAAATAATACTGGATATAAATTATCGTTCCGGGGCGGAGATTGTTAAGCAGGCGGGAAATTTAATCTCATATAATGAAAAAAGATTTGAAAAACAGATTACACCAGCGGCAGAAAACGGGATCCCGTTGGTAAAGCAGGAATTTCAGACACAGCGGGAGCAAAATTTGTATGTGATACAGGAAATTTTGCGTTTGCACAAGGAAGGAATGGAGTATAAGGATATGGCAGTGCTGTTCCGCACCAATATGCAGCCACGTTTTCTGATGGAAATGATGCTGGATTACAGTATACCGTTTACGGCAAAAGACCGGATCCCGAATATTTACGATCACTGGATCACGCGGGATCTGTTTGCCTATATAGACATTGCCAGAGGTGATCGCAGCCGCAGCAGTTTCCTGAAGATCATGAACCGCCCGAAACGGTATCTTTCCAGAGAAAGTCTGCCTTACGAGGAAGTGGCTTTTGATGTGTGGGAAGAATTTTATGAGGATCAGGGATGGATGGTACAGCGCTTGGAAAAACTGCAGATGGATTTGAAAGTGATTGCGGGAATGCGACCGTTTTCTGCCATCAACTATATTCGCAAAGGTGTGGCATATGAAGATTACCTGCGGGAATATGCGGATGTGCGTCGGATCCCATTTGAAGATCTGACAGATGTGCTGGACGAATTACAGGAGAATGCCAGAGGATTTGATACCTTTGACGCCTGGTTTGCTCATATCGAACAGCTGCGGGAAGAATTAGAGGAACAAGCAAAAAATTACAAAGCGGCAGATGGCGTCAACTTAAGTACACTGCATTCATCCAAAGGTCTGGAATACGATACTGTATTTCTGGTGGACGTGAACGAAAAAGTTATGCCAAATAAAAAAGCAGTGCTGGAAGCAGATTTGGAAGAAGAACGCCGGATGTTTTACGTCGGGATGACGCGGGCGAAGAATCGGTTGTATTTGCTCTGGTCTCATCAGATCCGAAATAAAGACATGGATCCGTCCCGGTTCCTGATGGAGTGCGAGGCTGCCAGAGTCAAGCGATAGAAGAAATAAGATCGTAAAAGTAAAAGAAGCCAGAGTCAGATTTTTCTCAGCGCGCGATTTAGTGCGAGAGACAAATCTGACTCTGGTTTTTCATAGCCTATAAAATTTGCCACAAAAGAAGAATTTCATGACTTCCCGTTTTAGATGCAATTACATCTGTTCAAATTCTTCCTCATCCAGTAACTCATCAAACCGATCACTGACAGCATCAAACTCATCATCACTGTCAATATTTTCCAAAGACGGATTCCCCTCTTCATCCTCAAAGTAGCGGTAGAAGATCACTTCCTCATCATTATCAACCGGAACCAGTGCGATGTAATTCTGATTATCTACATCAAAGATGGTCAGAATCTGACATTCCAGCTGGGAACCGTCATCCAGATCCAAAGTAACAAACATTTCCTGTGGATCGAAGATTTCTTCTTCATTATTTGTGTTATTCGTATTGCTCATTTTAATTGCCCTCATCTTTTTTTTCTATCTATTCTCTATATAGGAATTTACCCCATAGGATAGTACAAGTATAAAAATTCAAAGAACAAAAGTCAATTCTTTTTCAAAATTTTTTGTTGACAAAGGAAAAGAAATCTAATATACTTTGAATATCAAAATATTTGAAATAAAAATTATTTGAAAGGAAGAATAAAACTATGTTAGAAAAAATGAAAGAGATGATCGCAGATCAGTTATCAGTAGATGAGGATAAAATTACACTGGAGTCCAACTTCAAAGATGATCTGGATGCAGATTCCTTAGATTTATTCGAGCTGGTTATGGCTCTGGAAGAGGAGTATGGTATCGAGATTCCGTCTGAGGAACTTGAGAGCCTTACAACAGTTGGCGCAATCATTGATTACCTGAAAGCACATGGTGTAGAGGAATAAATTTAAATGAAGACAAGAATTACAGAACTTTTTGGAATTGAATATCCGATCATTCAGGGCGGTATGGCCTGGGTAGCAGATTATCATCTGGCGGCAGCAGTTTCCAATGCGGGTGGTCTGGGACTGATCGGGGCGGCAAGTGCGCCGGGCGATGTAGTTCGCACACAGATCCGCGAAGCAAAGAAACTGACAGATAAGCCGTTTGGTGTAAATATTATGCTGCTGAGCCCATATGCAGAGGAAGTGGCGCATGTTGTTGTGGAGGAAGGCATCAAAGTTGTGACAACCGGTGCCGGAAACCCTGGCAAATACATGGAAATGTGGAAAGCTGCCGGAATCAAAGTTGTTCCGGTTGTCGCAAGTGTGGCACTGGCAAAGATGATGCAAAAAGCAGGCGCTGACGCAGTGGTTGCTGAGGGAACCGAGTCCGGTGGACATATCGGTGCTGCTACAACTATGACACTGGTTCCACAGGTCGTAGATGCAGTGGATATTCCGGTAATTGCAGCTGGTGGTATCGCAGATGGCAGAGGATTTGCAGCAGCAATGATGCTTGGTGCAGAAGCCGTACAGATTGGCACCAGATTCTGCGTGGCTACCGAGTGTATCTGTCATGAGAATTACAAACAGAAGATTATCAAAGCGAAAGACATTGACTCTGAAGTAACCGGCCGCAGCAACGGACATCCGATCCGCTGCCTGAGAAATCAGATGTCCAGAGAGTATCTGCGTCTGGAAAAAGAGGGTGCTGAATTTGAAGAGTTAGAGCGTCTGACCGTCGGATCTCTTCGAAATGCTGTCATTGATGGTGATGTTAAGAACGGAACTGTTATGGCAGGACAGATTGCAGGCCTGATCAAAGAAGAGCAGAGCTGTAAGGAAATTGTAGATGAAATTATGGAGCAGGCAGAAAAATTACTGCACCATTAATACGGAAAAGTTGATTCAGGAAGAACAGAACAAAAGCTGTTTTTCCTGAAAAACTGTTGAAATGATAAGCGAAAAGGAGCAAATGAAATGAAGAAAATAGCGTTTATTTTTCCCGGTCAGGGGTCACAGTACGTTGGCATGGGAAAAGATTTTTATGAGACTTTCCCATGTGCAAAAGAAATGATCGATCTGGCAGAAAAAGTAAGCGGTATCCCTATGAAAGAGCTTCTTTTTGAAGAAAATGAAAATATCAATATCACAAAATACACCCAGATTGCAATGCTTGCAGATGAACTGGCTATCTGGAGTGTGTTGCGTGAAAAAGGACTGGAATCTGTGGTAAATGCAGGTTTAAGTCTTGGTGAATACGCAGCTTTGGTTGCATCCGGAGTGATGACACCGGAAGATGCATTCCGCGTAGTTGCAAAACGTGGAGAATACATGCAGGAAGCGGTTCCGACAGGCGGAGCGATGACAGCTGTGCTTGGCGCTGATACCGCTATCATTGAAAAAATCTGCGAGGAAACGGAAGGTATCGTATCCATCGCAAACTACAACTGTCCGGGACAGATTGTAATCACAGGCGAGCAGCAGGCAGTAGATGCGGCAGCGGCAGCCTTAAAAGAAGCAGGTGCGAAACGGTGCACACCACTGAATGTCAGCGGCCCGTTCCATTCTGCCATGTTACTGCCGGCAGGAGAAAAACTTGCGGCAGAGTTAGAACAGGTAGAAATTCATGAAATTGCAGTTCCTTATATTACAAATGTAACTGCTGATTATGTGACAGACCCGTCACAGGTAAAGGAATTGCTGAAAAAACAGATTTCCTCATCCGTCCGCTGGCAGCAGAGCGTAGAGCGCATGATCGCAGACGGTGTAGAGGCATTCATTGAAATTGGACCCAAGAAATCCCTTTGTGGATTTATGAAACGTATAGATAAAACTGTTCCGGCTTATCACGTTGATAAGGTAACGGATCTTGACAATGTATTAAGTGAACTTTGCGAAGCTTAAGTACAGGAGGCAGTATGGAAAAATTATTAACACATAAAGTTGCGATCGTTACCGGTGCAAGCCGCGGAATCGGCAGACAGATTGCTATGACACTGGCACAGGAAGGTGCTTATGTCATTGTAAATTATAATGGATCAAAAGAAGCGGCAGAGGCAGTGGTTGAAACAATCACAGCAGCCGGCGGTCAGGCAGAGATCTGGCAGTGCAGTGTGGCAGATTTTGCGGCAGTGGAAGAGATGATCAAATCCATTTACAAGAAATTCGGTCACATTGATGTTCTGGTAAACAATGCCGGAATCACAAAAGATAATCTTTTGATGAAGATGAAAGAAGAAGAATTTGACGCAGTCATTGATACAAACCTGAAAGGAAGTTTCAATACCATGCGTCATGTAGCAAGATATATGCTGAAGCAGAGAAGCGGAAGCATCATCAATATTTCTTCCGTATCCGGAGTGCTTGGAAATCCGGGGCAGATGAACTACTGTGCTTCCAAAGCAGGTGTCATCGGTATGACAAAATCTATGGCAAGAGAGATCGCAAGTCGTGGCGTCCGCGTAAATGCCGTAGCACCTGGATTTATCGAGACAGAAATGATAGATCAGATGACTGATGCAGCGAAAGAGGCAGGAAAAGCGCAGATCCCGTTTGGACGTTATGGAAAAACAGAAGAGATCGCAAATGTTGTTGCGTTCCTGGCATCTGAAAAAGCCTCTTATATCACAGGTCAGGTGATCTGTGTGGACGGCGGCATGGCGATGTAAACATACAGCGGAATAATCCTTTCGCCACGTCATGTTTGCATGTAAGTGGAGAAAAGGATAAATGACAATGTATGTTTATCAAAGTGTATAGAAAATGTAAAAAAGGAGACACATAGATGAGACGAGTAGTAGTTACTGGAATGGGAACCGTCAATCCCATCGGTTTAAATGTAGAAGAATACTGGGAAGGTCTGAAAGCCGGAAAAACAGGTTTCGGAGAGATCACCTATTTTGATACCACAGATTTCAAGGTAAAAGTTGCGGCAGAAGTTAAAGGTTTTGTGGCAGCAGACCGTATGGATAAAAAAGCAGCAAGAAGAATGGAGCCGTTTGCGCAGTACGCAGTAGCAGCTGCAAAAGAGGCATTTGAAGATGCAGGTCTGGATATGGAAAAAGAAGATCCGTACCGTGTCGGCTGTGCTATTGGTTCCGGTGTCGGAAGCTTACAGTCCATCGAACGTGAACACAAAAAACTTCTGGAAAAAGGACCATCCAGAATCAATCCACTTCTGGTTCCGCTGATGATCACAAACATGGCAACCGGAAACGTAACCATTCAGCTTGGTTTAAAAGGAAAAAGTATCAACGTGGTAACAGCCTGCGCGACAGGTACACATTCCATTGGTGAGGCATTTCGTTCCATCCAGTACGGTGAGGCAGATGTAATGCTGGCAGGTGGTACCGAGAACGCTATTACTCCAATCGGTGTCGGTGGATTTACCGCACTGACCGCACTTTCCACTTCCAACAATCCAGAGCGTTGTTCCATTCCGTTTGACAAAGACCGTGACGGATTTGTTATTGGTGACGGAGCTGGCGTTGTTGTTCTGGAAGAGTTAGAGCATGCAAAAGCAAGAGGGGCAAAAATCTTTGCAGAAGTAGTTGGATACGGTGCAACCAGTGATGCATACCATATTACATCCCCGGCAGAAGACGGAGAAGGGGCAAAAAATGCGATGTTATTTGCCCTGAAAGACGCAAATGTAGCGCCGGAAGAGATCACATACATCAATGCACATGGAACAAGCACACATCACAACGATTTATTTGAGACAAGAGCCATCAAAGCGGCCTTTGGTGAGCATGCATATGATATCAAAGTAAACTCCACAAAATCCATGATCGGACATTTGCTAGGAGCAGCCGGAGCGGTTGAGTTTATCGCCTGCGTTCTTCAGATGAACAATGGTTATGTACATCAGACCGTGGGCCTGGAGCAGCCGGATGAAGAACTTGATCTGGATTATGTACAGGGACATGGCGTAGACATGGATTTTGAGTACGCCCTGACAAACTCTCTGGCTTTCGGCGGACACAACGCAAGTTTACTGATCAAAAAGTATACAGAGTAAGAAAACAGAATTCGGCGTTATGGGATTATTTATTGATGCAATATTAATAATATATCCCATATCTGCTGTATAGATGAAAGGAAAAACAATGGAAGTTAGCCAGTTAATCGAATTAATGAACGCTGTTTCCGAGGCAGGTCTGACAGATTTCTGTTATGAAGAAAATGGCGTTTCCGTAAAAATAAAAAAACATCCTGAGAAAAAGATTGTAGCGTCTGCACCAGTAGAAATGATTGCACCGGCAGCAGTTGCAGCACCGGCACAGATCCCGGAAGTAGCACTGAAAGCAGAAAATTCAGGCGTGGCAGAGGAGATTACCGGAAATACGGTAAAAAGTCCTCTTGTTGGAACGTTTTATTCTGCAAGTGCTCCGGACGCAGCACCGTATGTACAGGTGGGCGACACCGTAAAAAAAGGTCAGGTACTTGGAATCGTGGAAGCAATGAAGCTGATGAACGAGATTGAGTCTGAGTATGACGGAACCGTAAAAGCAATTCTGGTAAAAAATGGTGATCTGGTAGAGTTTGATCAGCCAATGTTTGTCATTGAGTAGGAGGTCTGGGATGTCAGTTTTAACAACAAAAGAAATCATGGAAATCATTCCGCATCGTCAGCCGTTTCTGCTGATCGATACGATTGAAGAATTAGAGCCTGGCAAACGCGCAGTAGGAAAAAAATGTGTCAGCTACAATGAACCGTATTTTGCAGGACATTTTCCGGCAGAACCGGTCATGCCTGGTGTACTGATTGTAGAAGCACTGGCACAGGTCGGTGCGGTAGCAATTCTTGGTTGTGATGAATTCAAAGGTAAAACAGCTTATTTCGGAGCTATCAATTCTGCAAAATTTAAACGTAAAGTTGTTCCGGGAGACGTTCTGATGCTGGAAACAACCATGATCAAGCAGAAAGGGCCGATCGGTGTGGCTTCCGCAAAAGCAACCGTAGACGGAAAAGTAGCGGTTATCGCAGAGTTGACTTTTGCTATCGGTTAGGAGAGAAAACATGTTTCAGAAAATATTAATTGCAAACAGAGGTGAGATTGCGGTGCGTATCATCCGCGCTTGCAGAGAACTTGGTATCACTTCTGTGGCAGTGTATTCAACTGCAGATAAAGATGCGCTGCATACCCAATTGGCGGACGAAGCCATCTGTATAGGAAAAGCAGCACCGGCAGACAGTTATCTGAATATGGAACGGATTTTGAGCGCAGCCATTGCATCCAAAGCAGAAGCCATCCATCCGGGATTTGGATTTTTGTCTGAAAATGCAAAATTCGCACAGATGTGCGAGCAGTGTCACATTGCATTTATCGGACCTTCTGCGGAAGTTATTCGCCGGATGGGAAACAAGCAGGAAGCAAGAAACACCATGATCAATGCGAAAGTTCCAGTTGTTCCGGGTACAAAAGAAGCAGTTTATACCGCAGATTATGGTTTAAAGCTGGCAGAGCAGATCGGTTTTCCGGTCATGATCAAGGCAGCCAGTGGTGGCGGTGGGAAAGGAATGCGTATTTCCCGCAGCGTGGAAGATTTTACAGAAAATTTTGAGGTGGCACAGACAGAATCCGTCAATGGTTTTGCGGATGACACCATGTACATTGAAAAATATATCGAGGATCCGCGCCATATTGAGTTCCAGATTCTGGCGGACAAATACGGAAATGTCATTTCTCTGGGCGAGCGTGATTGCTCGATTCAGCGTCGTCACCAGAAAATGGTAGAGGAATCTCCATCCGCAGCACTGGACGATAAACTCCGTGCCCAAATGGGTGAGGTGGCTGTCCGTGCAGCAAAGGCAGCAAAATATGAGAGTGCCGGAACCATCGAATTTTTATTAGATAAAAACAAAAAATTCTATTTTATGGAAATGAATACACGAATCCAGGTAGAGCATCCGGTGACAGAACTGGTAACAGGTCTGGATCTGATCAAAGAGCAGATTTTTATTGCAGCAGGAGAGAAGCTGCAGTGGAAACAGAAAGACATCCACATCACCGGTCATGCCATTGAGTGCCGTATCAATGCAGAAAATCCGGCAAAGAATTTTATGCCTTGTCCGGGAAAAATCGAGTATCTGCATTTGCCGGGAGGAAATGGTGTCCGTATCGATTCTGCAATTTACACCGGTTACACGATTCCGCCAAACTATGATTCCATGATCGCAAAGATTATTGTTTACGGAAAAGACAGACAGACAGCCATCGATAAAATGCGCAGTGCGTTGGGCGAAGTTAACATTGACGGAATTACCAC
>NZ_CAKRAS010000029.1 GCF_934295145.1 uncultured Eubacterium sp.
AATGCCCAGTTCCGGAATCGAACCAGAGACACGAGGATTTTCAGTCCTCTGCTCTACCAACTGAGCTAACTGGGCAATTGACTTATTTATCTTATCTTACTTTTTTGCTCCTGTCAAGACACAGTTTCCGCATGTCCCTGAAAAACCATACATGATAAAACAGATTCCTACAGCCACCATATGTGCCATAGGAATCCATTTACCTTGCTATCCCGTTTTAACGATTTTCCATCGTCTCAAAATATTTCTGTGCATTCACCGGCTCGCCGTTCTGTACCGCATGAACATACTGTCCATCTGCCATCTGCACTCTTGCCTTGACATTATCAGACATGATAACATTGAAAATGTGAAGCACACGCTTTTTGATATCCTCATCGTAAATCGGAGTTGCTACTTCCACACGACGTGTGGTATTTCTCGTCATAAAGTCTGCAGAAGCAATATATACTTCATCGTTACCGAAAATGTAGATTCTGGAGTGTTCCAGATAACGTCCTACGATACTGCGCACCGTAATATGATCCGTTGCCCCCGGAACTCCGGCAATCAGGCAGCAGCTTCCACGCACAATCAGTTCAATGTCCACGCCAGCCTGAGATGCTTCCATCAGTTTTTCAATAATGCGTTTATCTGTCAGAGAATTCATCTTTGCACCGATATAACCCGGTTCGCCACGTTTTGCCAGTGCAATCTGTTCATCCATTTTGTCCAGGATTTTATTTCGCAGGCATTTTGGTGCTACCATCAGATATTTTGTCTCTTTCATAACCTGACCAAGGCACAGCTTCTGAAATACTTCATTTGCTTCCTCACCAATGCCCTGATGTGCTGTCATCAATGAAAAATCTGTATACAGTTTCGCAGTCTTCTCATTATAATTTCCGGTTCCGATCTGCGTGATATAGGAAATATGATCCTCTGTCTTTTTCGTGATCAGGCACAGTTTAGAATGTACCTTCAATCTATCCAGACCATATAAAATACGGCATCCGGCATCCTCTAGTCTTCTGGACCACTCAATGTTATTTTCCTCGTCAAAACGGGCGCGCAGTTCCACCAGTGCCACAACTTCTTTTCCATTTTCCGCCGCATTGATCAGTGCCTCTACTACCTTACTGTCATTGGCCACGCGATACAGCGTCATTTTAATAGAAACAACCTCCGGATCTTCCGCTGCCTCATTCAGCATACGAAGGAACGGCTGCATGCTGTCGTATGGAAAAAACAGAAAACGGTCTTTTTTCTCCACCTGCTTCAAAATGCTCTCAGACATGTTGATGTCTGACGGAATCTGCGGTACGTATTTATCATAAAACAGTTCTTTCTTATTTCTCAGCAAATCCCGAATCCGTGAAAAAAAGGAAAGATCCAACGGGGCCTCTGAGTGGAAGATATGTTTTTTCTTCAAATCCAGGTAACCACACAGCGTATCAAGTACAGACTCATCCATCAGTCGTGTGTATTCCAGCTTGATCGGACACAGTTTTCTTCTGCGGCTGACAAGCTGCTCCATCACCTGACGGAAATCTGTATCGTCATCATACATTTCCTCATCCGGATCAATATCCGCATTTCGAATAATACGGATCAGTGATTTACTCTTGATCTTATAACGGTCAAAAATCAATGGTATATAATGAAGAATCAGTTCTTCACGCAACATAAAACGATTTTCATGTCCCGGAATGCGCACAAGACGCGGAATAACATCCAGATTGCATGGTACAATTCCGAGTTTATCTCTGTTTTTCTTCTCCAATACAACTACCGCATAAATGTCTTTACTCTTCAGGAACGGGAACGGCTGCTTCTTACCGATAATCTGTGGTGACAACAGCGGACGTACCTCATGTTCAAAATAAGCATCCAGAAATTCCACATCCTGTTTTTCCAACTCAGAATAACTGCAGATTTCTACGCCATAAGATTCCAGGCCTTCTTTCAGGTCTGCATATGCCGCATCTTTTCTCTGGGTCAGCAATTTTACCTGATCAAAAATTGCAAACAGCTGTTCCTGGCAGGTCATATTTGTCTTATTATCTCGGATATCTTTGGATACAAGCATCTGATCATAGAGTGATCCGACACGTACCATAAAAAACTCATCCAGATTGCTTTGGAAAATAGATGCAAAAGACAAACGCTCACAAAATGGATTGGATAAATCTTCTGCTTCTTCCAGTACCCTCGTATTAAATTTCAGCCACGAAAGTTCCCGATTATCATAACATGAATGTACCATATGCTCCCCACTCCTTATAGTATTTGCTGTAGCTGGCTGCACTTGTGTATTCTGTATTTCCATTTCTGATACCTCTTTCGTATTTTTTTCCACAGGTATCTTCTGAATCATTTTTTCAGGCTTCGGCTGCGTTCTTTTTTCACATCCGCCCTTCTGTGTAGTGCTCATTTTCTGCTGATTTACGGAGTTTCTTTCAAATAATCCCCGTATGAAATTTGAAATTCTACTCATTTTTTTATCTTATCCTCTTGTACTTCCACTCATGTTCTGCAAAATCCCTGCGTACTTTCTATGTTATTGCATTTTCATTTCAACCGCTATCAGCATTTTATAAATTTTGTGTAAATTCAATGTAAAGTCGCTTGTTGTTTCCTATTCTACCCTACTCTACCAAAACTAATTCATCTCCGACCTTGATGGTTCCTCCTTCCAGTACTTTTGCAAACACACCTTCCCGCGGCATAATACAGTCGCCGACTACTTTGTAGATTTCACAATGACTATGACATTCTTTTCCGATCTGTGTCATCTCCAGCAGTACGTCATTGCAGCGAAACCTTGTTCCAACCGGAAGATTCCGAAAATCGTAACCATCCACGATCAGGTTTTCCCCAAATGCGCCAAATGCCACATCTACGCCTCTGGCACGAAATGCTTCTATTTTTTCCAGAGAAAGCAGGCTCACCTGACGGTGCCAGTGACCGGCATGCGCATCGTTCTCAATGCCCCAGTCTGCAATTAATGTTGCCTCATTCACCTCATGCTTCTGCGTTCCTCTTTTCTCGCTGATACAAATTCCTTTAATGATTCCCATATTCACGATTACTCCTATCCCTATAATATCTTTATTCTATCATCTTTCTGCACAAAAAAAAAGGACTTCCTCAAGAAGTCCTTTTAAAGTAATGGGCGGAGAAGGATTCGAACCGTTTTGGTTTCTCACGGATGATTTCTTCTGCTCATTTCGATTCTTTTTTAATATATATAATGGGCGGAGAAGGATTCGAACCTTCGAAGGCATCGCCAGCAGATTTACAGTCTGTCCCCTTTGGCCACTCGGGAATCCACCCATTTGCGAAACAAGCTTTAAATGCTTATTCCGCTGTCTACTATATCACGTTATTCACGCTCATGCAAGTACTTTTTTTAATGCGTCTTCATCTGCAACCAGAGTGAAATTCGGATGCAGCTGCAGGATGGATGCAGGTACTTCCGGAGTTACCGGTCCAAAAAATGCCTTTTGAACAGCATCAGCTTTATCCTCACCAGATGCTACCAGAACAACTTTTTTTGCCTGAATGATATCACAGATTCCCATGGTCAGTGCCTGCCGTGGTACATCATCAATACTGTCAAAGAAACGTTTATTAGCCTCGATGGTAGATTCTGCCAGACTGACACAGTGTGTTCCTTTTGTAAATACATGATCCGGCTCATTAAATCCGATATGTCCATTACGTCCGATACCAAGAAGCTGCAGATCAATTCCTCCTAAAGATGCAATTTTTTTATCATAGCGCTCACATTCAGCTGCAATGTCCGTATTTTTTCCATTTGGAATAAAAGTATGATCTTCACGAATATTGATGGAATCAAAGAAATTATGGTGCATGAAATAAACATAGCTCTGATCACTGGTAATGTCCAATCCCACATATTCATCCAGATTAACAGAATAACACTCGGAAAAATCCACATCCCCTTTATTGTACCATTCGATCAACTGACGGTAAATACCAAGCGGACTACTTCCTGTTGCGAGCCCAAGTACACAATCCGGTTTCATGATCACCTGCGCAGAAATAATATTTGCTGCCTTTCTGCTCATCTGATCATAATCTTTTGATCTGATAATTTTCATTGTAAAAACCCTCCTCATTTTGCCTGTTTATTTTATATAATATATGACATGGGTGTCAAAACACACATGTCTTTATTACATTGATTGTTTTATGCTTTTTAGTTCCAGCTATTTCCACCGATGATCACAGTTTCCAGTTCTAAATCCTGATTCAAAATCAGCAAATCTGCTCTGGCACCTTCCCGGATGCATCCAATTTCTGATTCCAATCCAATGGCCTCTGCCGGAGTCAGAGTTGCCCCCCGTATCGCCTGCTCCAAAGGAACTCCGAATCGAACTACATTTTGCACGGCATCCATCAAATGGATAGAGGAACCAGCCAGCGTTCCATCTGCCAGCGTTGCTTTTCCAGCTTTCATCCACACTGGCTGACCGCCCAGGGAGTACTCTCCCTCCGGCATTCCCGCACAACGCATAGAATCGGAAATCAAATTCAATTTATTACCAAATAATGCAGCTGTCATGCGAATCACAGATGGATCAATATGAAAACCATCACAGATCAGTTCCACCGTAGCTCCCGCATCAAAAGCTGCTCCGATAATCCCCGGATTACGATGATGCAGACCGTTCATTCCATTAAACATATGTGTAACATGTGTCGCACCTGCTTCAAATGCAGCCTTTGCCTGCTCGTAATCTGCCACAGAATGTCCCAGCGAAACGGTACATATTTTACTTGCCTCCCGGATAAATGTATCATTTTTATCTTCCTCCGGTGCAACCGTAATCATACGAACCTGTCCACCACAGGCCTCGTTTAATTTTTTCAGTTCCTCTATATCTGGTTTCTGCAAATAAGCTGCATTCTGTGCGCCTCTCTTTTCATAAGAAACAAATGGACCTTCCAGATGCACCCCCGCGCAATTTGCACCATCTGAAGTAAAATCCCGGATCGCATGCATTGCTTTCAACAGCTGCTCTTCCGAGAGTGTCATGGTCGTCGGGCACCAGCTTGTTACCCCCTTCTGCGCATAGTAACGTGACATTTTCCGCAATCCATCCACATCTGCGTCACTTGCATCTGCATTGACTGCCCCATGAGAATGGATATCCACCAATCCCGGAATAACATACTTTCCTGTAGCATCCACCATCACCTCATCTGCAGGCAGATCCATACTCGTCTCCTCATCTGCTGCTTTCACTGTAAGGATTCGTTCGTTGCAGTTCAGATTTTTCTTTTCAAATCTTCCTTCCGGCAAAAATACCATTCCGTTTTTTATATACATCGTTCCATCTCCTTTGCATACCGCTATCTTGCCTCTTTTTTTCACAAAATGCAAGCTCTTTTTTTTATAAATTTCCACTTTTTAACAGCTCCTTTTTTTACTTCCATATTTGACACGTTTTCACAATATTTCTTCTGTTTTTATCGTTGTTTTTCCTGTCAGAAAAACGTATAATGAAAGTAATCGACAATTAAGTAATATACTTTTTTAATGATGCCAGGGGCAAAAGCCTGAAACCACGATGTGCTTGCACAGGAGTGGTTTTATGGCTTAATGACCCGCCCCGATATGCGCAATCCGTTTATGCTACTTACTACTCATTATATATGGAGGACATTGCTATATGAAAAAACCAGTATTAGTTGTCATGGCAGCCGGTATGGGCAGCCGTTACGGTGGATTAAAACAGATGGATCCAGTTGGTGGACACGGTGAAGTAATCATGGATTACTCTCTTTTTGATGCACGCCGCGCCGGATTCGAGAAAGTAATTTTTATTATCAAACATTCCATCGAAAAAGAATTCAAAGAAGTTATCGGAGATCGTGTATCCAAATACATGGACGTAGCTTATGCATTCCAGGATCTGGATGATCTGCCAGAAGGTTATTTTGTTCCGGAAGGACGTGAAAAGCCATGGGGAACGTGCCATGCAATTCTTGCAGCACGTCATCTCATTGATGCACCGTTTGCCGTTATCAATGCCGACGATTATTATGGCACAACCTGCTTTAAAATCATTTATGATTACCTTTCCACTCACAGTGATGATGATAAATATCGTTACTGTATGGTCGGTTATCAATTAAAAAATACCGTTACAGAAAACGGTTCTGTCGCCCGCGGTGTCTGCACTGCTGATGCTGACTCTAACCTGATCCGCGTTGTGGAGCACACTCAGATTGAGCAGTATGAAAACGGCATCCACTTCACGGAGGATAAGGGTGAGACCTGGCATGATATTGATGGAAATACCATTGTATCCATGAATCTCTGGGGATTCAGTGAAAGCTTTATAAAAGAAGCTGAAGCACGCTTCCCTGCTTTTCTGGATGATGCCATGAAATCCAATCCGCTGAAAGGTGAATATTTTCTTCCATCCGTTGTAAGCCAGCTTCTGGATGAAGAAAAAGCTACAGTAAAAGTACTGCAGAGTCCGGACAAATGGTATGGTGTTACTTACCGTGAGGATAAACCAGGTATTGTAAAAGCACTTGCTGATATGGCAGATGCCGGTTTATATCCGTCACCATTATGGCAATAAAAAAATCTAATGATGCCAGGGGGCAAAAGCCTAAAACCACGATGTGCTTGCACAGGAGTGGTTTTATGGCTTCATGATCTATATTGATAAAAAGGAGAAGATATCTATGACACAGTTTTCACCTGATGCATTTAATGAAGTCCTCGCCGCCTTCGACTGGGGAGAAGGCACACTGACTACTAATGCCTATGGGGAAGGACATATTAACAACACAAATCTTGTAACCGTTTCTTCCGAATCGGAAACCAAACATTTTATCCTGCAACGGATCAACACAGATATTTTTACCAATCCCAAAGCACTGATGGAAAATATCTGCAACGTTACTTCTTATTTGAAAAATGTCATTGAAAAATGTGGTGGCGACACTGAACGTGAAACTATGACAGTGGTTTACACCAAAAACGGACTTCCTTATTATACTGATTCTGAACAAGGCGTATGGCGTGTATACACTTTTGTTGAGCATACCATCTGCCTGCAACAGTGCAGAGATGCTAACGATTTTTATACCTCTGCAAAAGCCTTCGGACAGTTCCAGAAAAATCTGTCCGACTATGATGCTTCTACCTTGCATGAAACCATTCCGAATTTTCATAATACCCCGGATCGTTTCCGCAAATTCAAAGAAGCTCTCGCTGCTGATGTTATGCATCGTGCAGCAGAAGTTGCTGAAGAAATTGCCTTTATCGAAGCTCATGAAGCAGACTGCTCTCATATGACAGACCTTCTGGCTGCCGGAAAAATACCGTTACGTGTAACACATAATGACACAAAATTAAACAACATCCTACTGGATGACAAAACCGGTAAAGCACTATGTATCATTGATCTCGATACCGTAATGCCTGGACTTGCAGCCAATGATTTTGGTGATTCCATTCGTTTTGGTGCAAATCACAATGCCGAGGATGAGCCGGATCTGTCAAAGGTTAATTTTTCACTGGAATTATTTGAAGCATATACAAAAGGATTTCTGGAAATTGCCGGAGATGCGCTGACTCCATTGGAAGTTGAGACATTGCCATGGGGTGCAAAGCTTATGACATTAGAGTGTGGCATTCGATTCCTGACAGATTATCTGGAAGGAGATCATTATTTTGCCGTTCATCGACCTGGACAGAATCTTGACCGTGCACGAACACAGTTCAAACTTGTGCGCGATATGGAAGCATGCTGGGATGAAATGAATGCTATTGTATCTAAATACCGTTAAAGAAGAAGGACCAGGAGTTTACAAAAACTCCTGGTCCTTTTTTTATATCCTGTTCTTTTTTCACAGATTCTTTTTTATAAATCACAAAATTTAAAGGCAACGTTTTAACTATTACAGCTAACTACACCTTTTTTGCAATCTAATGTAACAAATGCACCAGATTTCAAAATTTGTGTTGCATTTGCAGCGCCAACTAATACCGGAATATCAAGACTAAGTCCTGCAATTGCTCCATGTGTATTAACACCCTCCGCTTCAATGATCAGACCGGAAGCCAGTCTAAGCTGCGGCATCATCTCATTGCAGGTGTCTTTTGCTACGATAATATCTCCCGCTTTAAACTTTTCTTTTAATTCATCCACAGAGTTTACCACACACATATTTGCAGCAGCTGTTCTATCATTCAATCCTTTTCCTTGCATCAGAATATGTCCTGCCACATGCACTTTGATCATGTTTGTAGTTCCGGAAATACCAAGCGGTACACCGGCTGTCAGGACAACGATTTCTCCCTGCTTGATCAATCCCATTTCTTCTGCTTTATCTACTGCATGATCAAATAACTCATCTGAATTATGTTTTAATTCTACAAGTAACGGAGTTACACCCCAGGAAAGATTCATTTTTCTGCATACATCCTTGTTAACAGAACATCCGATGATCGGGCAAGTCGGACGATATTTGGATACCATACGTGCAGTACGACCGGAATTTGATACGGTAATAATTGCAGATGCATTCAGATCCATTGCTGTTGTACATGTTGCGTGAGCAATCGCATTCGTAATATCAGGATTAATCAGGATTCCACGTTTTTTCAAACGTGAAGTATAATTGATATCCTGCTCGGTACGGGATGCAATTTTTACCATGGTCTGCAGTGCTTCCACCGGATAATCACCGGCAGCCGTCTCACCGGAAAGCATGATGGCACTGGTTCCGTCATAAACAGCATTCGCTACGTCTGTCGCCTCCGCACGGGTCGGACGCGGATGTTTCATCATAGAATCCAACATCTGTGTGGCAGTGATAACCTGTTTTCCTGCTTTATATACTTTCTCAATCAGGACTTTCTGAATAACCGGAACATCCTCCATTGGAATTTCGACACCCATATCACCACGAGCTACCATGATACCGTCGGATACGCGGATGATTTCATCGATATTATCCACACCCTGTTTATTCTCAATTTTTGCAATGATATTGATGCTCTTGCAATCATGTTCTTCCAGTATCTTGCGGATCTGCAAAATATCATCAGCTGTTCTTGTAAAAGATGCAGCAATAAAGTCAAAACCATTTTCAATACCAAATACAATATCACTGTAATCTGTCTCGCTGATAAATGGCATAGAAAGTTCTACGTTTGGCACGTTAACACCTTTTTTATTGGAAATCATACCACCGTTGATAACTTCACAGACAATATCTGTATCATCCAGACGAACCACTTTCATCTCGATCAGACCATCATCAATCAGAATACGGTCACCGACTTTGACATCGTTATGAAGATCTTCGTATGTGATAGCCACACGGTTTTCGTCACCCACGAAATCTCCCAGTGCCAATGTAAACAACTGACCTTCCTTTAATTCTGCTTTACCGCCCTCTAACTCTTTCAGACGGATTTCCGGTCCTTTCGTATCCAGTAGAGAAGCCACTGGAAGTTCCAGTTCTTCACGCAATGCCACCAGTTTGTCCAGACGCGCTTTCTGTTCTTCATGAGAACCATGAGAAAAATTAAAACGTGCAACATTCATTCCCTCCAACATCAACTGTCGAAGTACATCACCTTTATCTGTAGATGGTCCAAGTGTGCAGACGATTTTTGTTTTACGGATTTCTTTCATAAATATACTGTTCCTTTCCTGTAACTTTTGAAAATCAAATGATTTTTATATATAGTAAATTTGATTTGACCTAACTGTAAAAGGGATAATACACGCTCTATCATGCATTATCCCCCATTTTGTTTTTATTTTTTTATAATTGTGCCTGTCTGACCAGCCATAGCTGCTTCAATACTCCCCAATTTCGTAATCAGCACCCGGCGTGTTGCATAATCATCGATGTAAGAAATTGCTGTCTCAATTTTCGGAAGCATGGTTCCCTCGCCAAACTCTCTCTCAGCAATGTATTTCTTTGCCTCTGCACAGGTCATCTCACGAATCGGTTCCTGCTTATCTGTGCCATAATTCTTATAGACACATTCCTCACCAGTCAGAATGATCAGCATATCTGCCTCAACACCATCAGCCAGCAAACCGGCAATGAGATCTTTCTCAATAACAGCACTCGCACCTTTCAAAACTGTCCCCTGCTCCAGTACCGGAATTCCACCGCCACCAGCTGCGATAACAACCTGATCCGCATTCATAAGTGCATTAACCGCATCCAGCTCAACGATTTCATGAGGCGTTGGTGCTGCCAGGATTCTGCGGTAACCTTCTTCTGTCTTTACAACGTGATTACCTTTCTTTTCTTCTTCTTCAGCTTCTTCTTCTGTCATAACACGTCCAATGATCTTGCTCGGTTTATAAAAAGCTTCATCATACGGATCTACGATAACCTGTGTCAGAATTGTCGATACTGTACGGTATACACCGCGGTTCATCAGTTCTGTACGGATTGCATTCTGCAGGTCATATCCGATATATCCTTGACTCATTGCCGAACATACAGACATTGGTGTCGCTGTATAGTCTGTATACAATCTGTGGAACTCAGACATCGCTGTATGGATCATTCCAACCTGAGGTCCGTTACTGTGTGTGATAACCACCTGACAATCATCCTGTATTAAATCAGCAATTGCCTTTGCTGCACGGCGGGTTGCTTCTTTCTGCTCCGGAAGCGTTGTTCCCAGTGCATCATGTCCAAGTGCAATTGCAATTCTTTTTTTCTTCATCTCAACTGCCTCCAATACTCGTAAAAGTTTGTTTTGTTCATTCTATCACAAGATAAAGACAGCGTAAAGAAGTTTTCACATACAAAACGCATTACAGATAAAAGCCAGCGTGCGAATATCGCATGTGAACTGTAATTTTTCTGTAATGCGCATGTATCTATTTCTATTATCTTCTTACTGATCTTTAATTACCATAGCCAAAAAACTGTTCTAGGCTATTGCTGCTGTCGTTGTCTCCATATCCAGGAAAAGAATACTGTCCATTGGAATCTGACTGACTGCTATTGCTCTGGCTTGTTGTGTTGGTCTGCTGCTCGGATGCATTATCCAGTGTAACTTTCAATGTCTGCTCCTGATAACCTTTTCCGTCACTGTTTCTCTGAACTGTAATCTCAACAGTCTCACCAGCTTTGTAATACTGTAATTCGTCTTTTAACTGAGAAATAGAGGTAATGGTTGTATTGCCAAGTTTTGTGATGATGTCACCTCTCTGGATACCTGCCTTTGCTGCTGCACCGCCATCTGTAGTTCCGCTGACATAAACCCCTTCCGGGACATTGTATTTCTCAGCCTCTTCAGAGGTAACATCCTGTCCGGTAATATTTAAAAATCCATAATCACTGGTCAGTTTATCTCTGGTCTCCTGATTCATCAGTTTTTCAATGATACCCTGTGCTTTTGCCATCGGAATTGCAAATCCCATGCCCTCTACTTGATCGCTGGCATATTTTGCACTATTGATACCGATGACCTCACCTTTCATGTTAAACAGAGCTCCGCCACTGTTACCAGGGTTGATGGCTGCGTCTGTCTGCATCAGTGTCGCAGTGGTATCATCAATCGTAACCTCACGGTCCACTGCACTGATGACACCGGAAGTAACGGACTGACCAAAACCAAGTGCGTTACCGATGGCAACGACCTGATCACCAACCTGCATCTGTGTGGAATCACCGAGTGTGGCGATAGAAATACTGTTTAATACATCCTCGCTAATATCAGAAAGTTTGATTGCAATGACAGCCAGATCGTTATCTGCATCTGTTCCTTTGATTTTTGCATCAAATACAGCATCTTTATCATCGTTAAAGCATACGGTCAGAGACTCCGCGCCAGATACTACATGGTTGTTTGTAGCAATCAGAAGTTCTGTATCATTCTTTCCGATAATAACACCGGAACCGCTGCCGGTACTCTGCTGCTGCAACGTTCCAAACATGGTCTGTACTTCCTGCACACTCTGGTTTGTAATTGCGACAACAGAAGATTCACACTGTTTTGCAATTTCTGCTACCGTATAGCTTCCATCAGAAGAACTGGATGAACTGCTCTTGCTGCCGGAGCTTGTGCTCAGTTTTTCAGCGTTCGTCTCTAACGTGGTAGAAGTAGCAGTTGTCTTTACCGCATTTTTTCCGATCATAAAAGATCCAAGTACCATACCACCGGAAATTGCACCGAACAGGATTGCACAGCAGATTACTTTTGCATACAGGTTCATGCTGCGTTTGTGTTTTCTCTTTTGCTGCGGTGTCTCCTGATGATCGTTATGCTGATCACCATTCACCTGATCCTGTTTCTGATGATTCTGGATGTAGGAATAACGGTACTGGGAAGCACCTTCTGTTCCTTTGATATGGCTGTCAGAAGCGCTCTCCTGTGGTGGTGTCACGAAATCGGATTCCTCAAACATCTCCTCTGTTGTTTTTTTGCTTTCTGTATTTTCTATATTACTATCATTTTTTACTTCTGATTCATTATTTTCTGTGTTCATTTTATTTTCTTCATTCTCAAGCATTTCTTTCTGCCTCCTCATCTTTGATGAGTATATCATATCTGAAGATTGTAGTAAAATTTTGTTGATATTGTGAAAGAATTGTGAAAACCCACATTTTTATATGCAGTAGTCACTCCAACTGCTGTCGTTTACCCGGATGCAGCTGTTTCGAATCAGCAGCTGTCCTTCCAGTTCCATCTTCACCGCAGAACGATGTCCGCCACGCAAATGATCCAAGAGTAAATACATGGCAAATTTTCCCATCTCATCTCTCGGCAGACGCACCGTTGTCATCATCGGTTTTGTATCCTGCGCCGCCTCGATATCATCATTTCCGATGATGGATGGCGTATATCCACACTTTTTATTATTTGCCATGCACTTGAGCATACCAACCGCGGAAATATCATTGGCACAGTAAATCGCAGTCGGACGTTCCTCTGACTCCAACAGACGCTCCATCATTTTAAAACCTTCCACTTCTGTCTGTCTCGTCTTCATGATAAATTCAGGGTCTACTTCAATATCATGCTCGCGCAGCGTCTGCAAATAGCCCTGATAACGTGCATTGGTCCCGCAGGCACCCACATAACCAATCTTCTGATGTCCCAGACTGATCAGATACTCCACTGCGGTCTGCGCAATCTTGTGCCCGTCACAGACCACCTCATCCGTAATCCCACTCGTAGCATTGCGATTGACACAGACAACACTGTGATAGTACTGTTTCATCTCAAGCAAAGCTTCTTTATTGCATTTTCCAATGACAATCAGACCATCTGCTTTTTGTACAGATTCTTGCTGCATCTGTTCCACAATTGTCTTGATGCTCTCCCGTGCGCAGCGCTTGTCATCCGAAAAAATAGAACGGTACCAGATATTTGCCAATATACAGTTACTTCTGTGAATCTCTGTCTCGATCACGCGAAGCAATGCATCAAAAAACGGATCTACGTTTGCGCCGTCCGTACGCGTAATCAGTACGTTAATATAATATGTTTTTTCTGCCTTTTCATTTTTTCCCTGTTTCAGACTGCGGGCTGCCTCATTCGGCACATAATTCAGTTCCATGGCAGCTTTCCGGATGCGCTCCCGCACCTCCGGGGAAGAACAGTTATAATCCGGATTGTTCAGTACCCGGGATACTGTTGCCGGAGAAACATTTGCCCGTTTTGCAATTTCTTTGATCGACATGTTATCTATTTCCTCATTCTCTGTTTCCAATATACATAACTTGATTTATTCTATATCTTTAATGTTATCTATAACAACTCATTTTTCACTATAGCATATTGCCTCATGTGCATTTATTATAATATACAGACAGGGTGTAAAACTACCTGTTCTTGTAATTTTACACCCTGATTTACCATTTACTTATGCTTCGTATACGATTTCGTCTTTTGTCGGAGTACCATCCACAATGGTAAACGCATGTAATACCGGCTGTTCTGTATCCATCAGAGACAAAATCAAATATGACGCCTTACTGTCATAAGCCAGGCGAATATCTTCCTTGGACGGACGCGCCGGTGTCTCTGGATGAGAGTGCCAGTTTCCAAGTGGTGTCAGACCGTTGGCACGCATATCTTTGATAGCTTTTAACTGTTCTTTTGGATCCATGGAAAAATGTTCGTTGGTATGATCCATATTTGTCAGATAATATACTTTTTTTACAACACGTACATCTCCGTCTTTTATGCCGGCAAGCAGTCCACAGCTCTCCTCTGGAAGATGTTCTTTTGCCCAATCTGCCATCGTATTAAAATCGCTCTCTGCTAATTTGATCTGCATCTAAATTCCCTCACATTCTGCCTGTTCGTAATCAATTAATTTTGTGATAGTCGGATGATCACCACAAACGGCACAATTGCATGTATTTTTCGGTAATTTAATCTTGCGGAATTCCATATCCAATGCATCGTAAGTTAAAAGGCTTCCGGTCAGAAGTTTACCCTGTCCCAGAATGTACTTAATGGCTTCCATGGCCTGCAGACTTCCGATGACACCGCCCATTGCTCCGATGACACCTGCCTGTTTACAGGTCGGTACCGCATCCTTTGGCGGCGGATTTTTGAATACACAACGATAGCATGGACCTTCGCCCGGTACATAAGTCATAAGCTGACCTTTGAAACGGATGATTCCTGCATGGGAAAATGGTTTTTTCGCCATGACGCAGGCATCGTTGATCAGGAATTTTGCCGGGAAATTGTCTGTTCCGTCAATGATAAAATCATAGTCCTTGATCAGATCCATAATATTCTCTGATGTCACAAACGTACGATAAGTAATAACGTTTACATCCGGATTCAGATGATTCATGGTCTCTTTTGCAGACTGTACTTTTGCTTTTCCCAGATCATCGGTACTATGGATGATCTGTCTCTGCAGATTGGAGAGGTCAACCTCATCCGCATCTGCGATACCGATGGTTCCCACACCGGCTGCTGCCAGATACATGGCACAAGGTGCACCAAGTCCGCCGGCTCCGATGATCAGAACCTTTGCGTTCAGCAGTTTTTTCTGTCCTTTTGCGCCTACTTCCTTCAAAATAATATGACGGGAGTAACGCTCAAGCTGCTCGTTACTGAATGCCATTATTTTCCACCTCCCATGAAGTAGATGAACTCAACGACATCGCCATCTTTTAATGTGGTAGATTCAAAAGCACCCTGATCTACAAATTCGTCATTCAGAGAAACGGTTACATACTCTGGTGTCTCAACGTTTTCCAATGCGATCAGTTCTTTGACGGTCAGTCCCTCTTTATATTCTTTGTTTTCTCCTGCTACGTTTAATTTCATGTTTTTGTCCTCACTTTTTCACAACTTTTATTTTTATTTCTCTGCAGCTTTTGCCACTGCTTCTTCCAGCTCTGCTTTTTTTACCACTCCATGTAACCGATTCACTTCTGTTCCGTTTCTGAAAAAAATAAGCGTCGGTGTGGATGCTACCTCGTATTTTTCTGCCAGTTCTGTGTCATATGCAACATTTACTTTTCCGACATACACATTCCCATGTGCTTCTTCCAGCTCTGCCAGCAACGGTGAGATCCGTTTGCATGGAACACAGCTGTCGGAATAAAAATCTGCAACGGCCACGCCCTCTGCCTGTAAAATCTTTGTATCAAAATTATCCTGATTGATTCGTTCTGCCATCGTCTTACTCCTCCACTTTTCTCACAAAAAGTGTATAAGTGCCATCTTCATTGTCCAGCAATTTCAGAATCTGATGTCCTTCCTCTTTGATGCTGCGCGGCACGTTCTGTACCGGCTCACCGTCGTTCATGCGGACTGCAAGGATTTCTCCGTCGTCCAGTTCCTCTAATGCTACTTTTGCCTTTACAAATGTTACCGGGCATACCACATCTGTGATATCGACCTGATCATCAAACTGTATCTCACTCATTTTCATATGCCTCCCTGATCGCCTGTTCAAATTTGTCTGCGCCAACACGATCAATCGTGAATTTGAAACGCTCGCCTGCATTTGCATGGTCTGCAAAGAAATCGATGGCCGCGTCACAGACTTTCATTAATTTGTCATGATCCTCGATAAACGGAATAACCACGTTTCCTTTATGAACGTGATTTCCGAAAGTTCCACCGAAAGATACGATATATCCGTGTGTCTCCTCGCATGCACTGGTCGGACATGATTTTGTGCATCGTCCGCAGTAATTACATTTGGACTCGTCTACCGTGATTTTGCCGTCTTCCAGCGTAATTGCCCCGGTACGACAGGCTTTCACACAGACACCACACTGAATACATGCGTCCGGAATCCAGTTTACGCGGATCGCGCCTTTGATTCCTACATCATTTTCTTCTGCTTTTAAGCAGTTATTCTGACATCCTGTCACACCGAATTTAAATTTATGTGGCAGATCCTGTCCAAAATATCTTGCATCCAGCTCCTGTGCCAGCGCGTAGGTATCGATACATCCGCTGGGACAGACCGCTGCTCCCTGACAGGCTGTAACGGTACGGACACGCGGTCCGCAGACACCCGGAACGACGCCCCCCTTTGCCAGTGCTTCTTTTACTTCGTCAATCTGCTCTAATTTAATAAATGGAATTTCCACACCCTGACGGGAAGTAAGATGTACATACCCTTTTCCGTAAGTCTCTGCCACTTTAGAAACCACTGCCAACTGTTCTGCTGTCAGAGTTCCACCAACCACACGGATTCTCAGTGAAAAATTATTTTTCTGTTTCTGGCGCATAAAACCGCCTTTTTTTAAAGTTGCATAATCAACTGCCATACTATTTCTCCTTTTTACTCTGCTTCTTTATCCGCATACGCGATTGCTTCAATAAAGTCAGCGATCAGATCCTGAGCATCTTCTATCCCTACACTGACACGAATCAGATCATCGTATACACCTGCGGCATGCATCATTTCCTCGGTGCTGTGAATGTAGATTGTGGAAGCCGGATGAATGACCAGCGTCCGCAAATCTCCGATATTTGTTGCAATGTGTGCAAATTTCAAATGATTCATCAGGCGATATGCACGTTCTTTGCTGCCAACCCGAAGGCTTAAGATCGCACCACCATAACCACCGAACTGCTCTGTCGCAAGCTTCTGATAAGATGACGTCTCAAGCAATGGATAATTGACGGTTACATCTGGCATCTGCACTAATGCCTTTGCCAGTGTGAATGCGTTTTCACACTCTTTCTGTACCCGAAGCCCCATGGTCTCGAGACCTACGGTATTCAGATAAGCATTCATCGGAGCCATACAGGAGCCAAAATTTCGTAACGTATCGTTTTTCAACCGTGCGGTATACGCTGCCGGACCAAACTTTTTGTACTCTGCCAGCACCGGGTAACGCTTCAGATCCCATCGGAATTTTCCACCATCCACGATCACTCCGCCGATGGAATTGCCGCTTCCGTTAATGTATTTGGAACTGGAGTGAACCACGATATCAGCTCCCAGCTTTAATGGACGGATCAGTAACGGTGTCGCTGTCGTACTGTCTAAAATCAAAGGAATATGGTGCGTATGCACAAAAGCTGCAACCGCTGACACATCTATTACATCCAGTCCCGGATTACTGATCACTTCACCAAAAACAGCTTTTGTATTCTCGTTCAGCAAAGGTGCAATCGTTTCCTCAGATAAATAAGAAACGTAATGTACCTTAATCCCAAAGTTTAACAAATCCCGGAATACATCAATGGTTCCACCAAACACACCGCTGCTTGCGATGATTTCATCTCCGCTTTGCAGGATATTTAATAAAGAAAATACCACTGCACTTAAACCTGATGCGCAGGCCGTTGCAGAAAAACCTCCTTCCATCTCACAGATACGACGCTCGAAAGCTGCCACTGTCGGATTTCCGATTCGGGTATAAGCAAATCCTGCTGCCTTATTCTGACAGACCTTTTCCAATTGTTCTGATGTCTCATAGGTATAAGCGCTCACCTGACTGATGGATGGTAAGGTTGCTCCAAAAGAATACGCACCCACCGATTTTCCGTGTAATAGTTGTGTATTAAAATTCATGTTCCTGTCCTTTCTTTCCTACAGTTATACAGAAATTTCTTCCAGTTTTCAAACTAAGATTGTGAAAACGTTTTCACTCCTATCGGAATAGTATGATTTAATGATGGATTATCTTTTCCTCCGCCAACAAAACATTATATTTTTTCTGCATTTTTTGATTGGATTTTTAGTATCCGTCAAGAATATGTTCTACTTCCACTACCCGATCACCCCATTTTTTCTTCCATATCATCAGGTATACATTATATTCCACGGAATCCTGCGCTGTTGTGAAAGGTTCTTCCCTGACCAGGGTAACCTTTTTTCCCAGAGATTCCAATTCGGCTTTGCGTTGCATTGCACGCATCAAAATCTCTGTATGATATATACGCACCGGGTAACCTTCACTTGTACGCATCAATTTGTCTATCAGCAAATCTATCACAGCTCCATGTTTGATGCGATGCATCATCCATGCAAGCAGCTTGCTCATCCCCTTTCCATGATGCTTCCGATAGAATGACAACCACCAAAGCAAACTGTGATCATTAGCTTCTGCTGCCAGTTCCTCCATGATAGAGATTGCCCGTTCTGTTGGCTCCCATACCCCATCCATTGGCACAATATATTTTTGTGAAACAGCTGGATAGCAGGCATAATTCAATGGTGGAAAATACACTAGTTCCGCCAACTTTCGTTCTTCTTCACTGGCAGCATCTTCCCCAAGGTATTCACATTTTGTATGTAAAATGGCTATACGATATTCCAATTGACGCAAGTATTCATAGCCTTTTACCCAGAAATGTCCCAAATCTCCATAACGGTACAAATGCGTTTCAACTTTCAAATCCTCAAAAAATAATGTCACGACACTGTCACCCTGATGAACCACCAGCACATAAGTAGTCCCTTCCTCCGTGTCCTCCCGGCTTAATTCTGCTTCCAGTTCACCCTCATAATCCGGCTGATACTGCCCGGTCATCTTCGCATTGACAAATACCAGAAAACTTTCTACTGCGTCGTTCATCAGATAAATTAAACGGATTTGCAATGCTTCTTCTTTATAATCTGACTCACTGTCTGGAAAAATCAGTTCAAACTGATCCTGCCAGAGCAGTTCTTCCAGCATTTCAAATGGATTTAATCCTGTTCTTAAATCGTTTTGTTCCAATGTATGTATCCTCATCTTTTTTGTGTTTCTTCTGGTATTATACTATTATTTCGGACAAAAAAACAGGATACCATCACTTCACCTTTGCAAAGTAACGATATCCTGCTCCTATTTCCTTTTTGTACTTCTCATCTCCTGCAAATCAGCTGCAAGATTTCTTTTATCTCATCTGATAGCTTGTATGCAGTAATTCATGTGCTTTCTCAGATCCCGGTTCACCTAAGAAGGATGCATAAACTTCTTTTACTACCGGATTCTCATGAGATTTTCTGATGGCACTTCCTGCATCATTCTGATATAACGCAGCGCCACGCATTTTCGGCACATCATTCAGCACTCTGGTTGCAGCATTCTGATGCGGCTGTCCGCCACCGTTTACACATCCACCCGGGCAGGCCATCACTTCCACAAACTGATAATCTGCGGTACCGTTTTTAATTGCTGTCAACAGCTGGTTTGCATTTGCCAGACCGGATACAACAGCCACTTTAACGGTTGTTCCATTTACATCTACAGATGCTTCTTTGATTCCGTTCATACCACGCACAGCTGTGTATTCTAAAACAGTATCTTTTCCTGTCAGTTTTTCCACTGCTGTTCTTAATGCAGCTTCCATAACACCACCGGTTACACCAAAGATAACAGCCGCTCCGGTACCAAATCCAAGCGGAAGATCAAATTTAGAATTCGGATTCATAGCCTCCAGCTGGATTTCAGCATCTTTGAGCATCTGAGCCAGTTCATTTGTTGTGATGACAATATCCACATCCGGAACACCAGCTCCGCACTCATCCTCACGGGTAATCTCAAATTTCTTTGCGGTACATGGCATTACAGATACCATAACGATATTTTCTTTCGCAATATGCTCCTGGTTTGCCAGGTAAGTTTTTACAATGGCTCCCTGCATCTGATGCGGAGATTTGCAAGAAGAAATATTCTCCAGCATGTCAGGATAAAAATGCTCTGCGTATTTGATCCAGCCTGGACAACAGGATGTGATCAGCGGAAGTTCTCCGTCATTATTCAAACGCTCGATCAGCTCGTTGGATTCTTCCATGATTGTCAGATCTGCACCAAATTTTGTATCAAATACTTTGTCAAATCCAAGGTGGCGAAGTGCCTCTGCCATTCTGCCCTCTACATCCACACCGATTGGGAATTCGAACGCTTCCCCAAGTGCTGCTCTGACAGCCGGAGCCACCTGAACAACCACATATTTCTCCGGATCATTCAGTGCTTCTTTCACTTCATCCATCTGTGTCTTCTCTGTCAGTGCACCAACCGGGCAGACTGCCACGCACTGACCACAGTTCACACAGCTTGCTGCTGCCAGTCCAGCCGGAGAAGCAGGTTCAATTTTTGCCTCCAGTCCATCACCCGTACATGCAATGGCAGATACAGCCTGCATTTTAGCACAGACATTGATGCATCGTTTGCATTTGATACATTTATTATTATCACGAATTAATACTTTAGAGCTCAGATCCAGCTGCTCGAGGTTTGTCTTCGGCAGATCCGGTTCGTCGGTAAATCCATATTCTTTCAGCAGATCCTGCAATTCACAGCTTGTAGAACGGAAACAGTACAGACAGGATTTGTTGTGCTGCTCCAAAATTGCTGCCAGCGCTTTCTTTCTGGCTTCCATAACAGCCGGGGTTCTTGTCTGAATCTCCATTCCCTCTTTGATTCTTGTGATGGATGCATTTACGATCTCCCCATCCACCTCTGCAATACAGACACCGGACTGATCCACATCCTGCACACCTTTCATATAATAAAGTGTCGGGATCGGCTGCTGCATAAACTCACGCTGCATTTTTAATGTTTCAAAGGAAGCATCGAGAATGGTGATTCCTTTTTTCATGGTATAATCATACCCGTTGATCTTGATATTCACTGTACTCACTCTTCGAACCTCCTCTTAACAATTTGCATAAAATTCTGCTTCATCATATTCATCCGTATGTCCTTCCGGAATGATATAGCCCTGCGGACGCACCGGATATCTCCACATTGGAATATCTTCGGTAAATAATTCCATCTCACCATCTGCTCCCTGACGGATATTGATCCATTTCAGCCAGTTCTGATTATCTGTCTGAGGATAGTCCGCACGGTAATGTGGATACATGATACCACGGGTTTCTTTTCTCATTTCTGCGGACCGGAAGATCATTTCCAGACAGAGGATTGTATCTGCTGCTTCCAGACATTTTGACAGAGAGTGCGGATCATCAGCAGTCAGATGCGGTACAATTGCTTTCATCTTCTCGATATCAGCATACACTTTCTGAATCTCAGCCTCATCTTTCAGAATACATTTATGTACATCGAAAATATAAGTCTCGATCATATCGTAAATCTCTTTGAAATGATGAGTATCTTCTCTGTGTAATGGTGCATAGATTTTCTCTTTTAATGCAGCCACCTGCTCCAGATCCAGTTCATCCCACTCTGCTTTTGCCGCATATGGTGCAATGCTGTCACCAGCCATCATACCAGTAGTGGAAGCATTTCCAAGTCCGTCACCGCGAGTCCAGCCAAAATATGCATTTCCCTGTGTGGTTACTTTTCCAGGTGCCCAAAGTCCTTCTACATCCGTTTTGATTTCTTTGTCTACTTTGATCGGTTCTACCTGGATAACTGTCTTGATCGTAGTATCAACTACTTCGCCCATAACACCCAGATTTTCCTGTGTTTTTCTGAATACCAGGTGCTCCCATGCCATTTTGTCACGGAACATACGCTGGGTGGACTCATCCATATCTGTTCCGCCGATCATCATACGCACTTCATCCGGATGTGCCAGATCTACTGTCAGCGGACCATTTCCAGCCGCTACTTCTTTTACCATGGCATCAACCAGTGCAGGTGTTACTTCCCACTCTTTGTGACCGATATATTTGTCTGTCAGGTTTTCACCATTTTTATTGCAGATCATGTTAAATCCACCATAAATCGGTGTGTTTGTCTTCTTAAATACAACGTCTACCTGTGTAGAAAATTCTACATTTCGCATTAATGCGCCAACACGGTACATGGCACCGACACCGGTTCCATATCCCATAAATTCCAGACCGATTTTCTTAAAGTGACATCCCTGTGTTGCCATTGCCACTGCTTTTGCATGGAAAATCTTACATTCCATATGATCCATATCAAAACCGATGGCTCCGATAACTTTTCCTTTTTTGCTGGTCAGAAGTTCAAAAATATTCACTCTGCTTAATAAGCGAATGCCTAATTTCAATGCCATCTGACGCAGCTGTGCACATACATTGATGGAAACACCGCCCATATCCAGTGCATCCGGGATAAACGGAAGCGGAGTTGCCTCTCCCTCCTCATTACAGGAAGTAATGACACCACAATGCTTCATATAATCAATATTATCTCTGTGATATACGAGATAGTCTCTCAAAAACTCCTGATCATTTAAAAATGGAGTGTGCGCATGCACCAGATATTCCAGCGCATTTTTTACGCCATTCGGATGCTTGGATGTGGCACGGATTCCGTTTCCGGCTTTTGTAGCCTGTCCGTTCCATCCGATAACACCTTTATCGATCACAAGGATATCAAGTGTCGGATCATTTTCCTTTGCACGGATGGCAGTTACCAGTCCGGCCATACCTCCGCCGACAATGAGGATATCTGATGTATATAATTCTCCATAATCTTTGATTTCTGCCATAGCTTATCCCTCCTGTCCGTTCTGTTTATTCATCAGTGCCGCACTGTATTCCAGCGGATCCACCTGAAGAGCGGAAATAACCTGAATGTCAATGACATTGTTCAGACAATCCATCTCACACTGATAACACAATACACATTCATCCGGATATTTCGGATAAGCACATTTTTTTTCTTCATCCCACTGCCATACATTTTCCATACAGCGGCGGATACATCTCTTACATCCGCAGCAACGGTCTGTATCAATCACATAGCGAATGCTCTGCTGCTGTCCCCTGTTCTCAACAATCATTCGTTTTTCCTCCATTCTTCTGTTTCCTATCGTTTTCCGATAAATTTATCACTGGAAAGTGCCATAAAGATCAATCCGATCACCAGTACTACAATATCAAAGATATACATACCCATGATATTTCCAGCAAAGAAACCTGTCATCATAACACCGATACCAGCTCCGATTTCAAAAATTGTTCCAATTACCTGGTAACCTGCCGTATAATCCCAACGTCCATATTTGCTGGCTACATAAGATGGCAGTAAATTACATAACGCACCCTGTGCAGCAAAAATAACAACACCGGAAATCCAGCAGAATGTCAGACCTTTTGGCATGCCGAGTAATGCCACAAATCCAATAATAATAAATACAAAATATGCTACAAATGCTTTTTTTGTTCCGATTTTCTGATCAATAATACCAAAAATAAAACTTCCTATAATTCCCATGATTCCACCAACGGCGAAAATCGCAGATGCCTGTGGATATGCATACCCCATTGCCAGCATTGCAGGAATTGCAGATGCGATATAACTCATAACAGCCATAAATGCCAGTGCTGAGCCAAGGCCAATGAACCATGTGTTTTTATCTTTTAATACTTTTCCAATTGTAAACGGGCTCTTGTATTCTTTCATCATCTGTGCAATCTCTGCTCCGTTTACTGCATAGGTAGGATCTCCATCCGGATATTCTCCGGCTTCTTCCGGGTTATTTTTTACACATAATGCAGTAATAATTGCAACAATGATCAGAATCACTGCGATAACTGTCATTCCTCCGCCAAGGCCAAGTTTGCCAAGCAGTTTCGGCATCATCGGTACATACAGAAAGTTCATTGCAACAATACCCATCGTTGTAAATCCAAGTACAATACCTTTCTTTGTCGGCCACCAGCTTGCGGTCAGTGTCATACCACCGTTTTTCTCATAACCGCCGCCTAAGAATCCGATAATTAAAATAACCACCAGGAATAACGGTAAGCTCTTTGTCGTTCCAAATACGATCAGTAACAAAGCGGAAAGAATCAATGTCACTGTCGTAAGATTCTTAGCTCCTGTCTTTCTTACGACTCTTGCCAGAACTAATACACCAATTGCCTTTGCGATACAGGCCAGTCCGGATACTACGTTGATTATGTTGACATCCCAACCTCTGATTTCGGAAAACATTGGAAATACGGTATTGTTATTTCCTCCGATAATACTTGTTCCGATCAGGAACAGGATTGCTGTGTAGATCATCATACCAATCTGTTTTGGGCCATGCCAACTGTGTTTTTTTGCCTCCATACCAAATCTCCTTTTTCTTTTTTTTATGCTTCCAGTATATAGTGTTTTATTCATCAATACCTCATAGTATTCTGTTGAAAAAAAATGTCATTTTTCTACACTAATATAGAAAGGTTTTTCTATACTCTCTTTTGAGATAAAGCGGACTTTCGCAATCCGCTTTTGCTACTTGCTCATGAACGCAGAAAAACCGCCACGTTCGCGACGGTTTTTCTCTGACTTTAGGTATATTAAAAATTAAGGGTTTTGCAATACTACTCTATGATGTATCTTTATGCTTTTTTATACGGGATCAGCATGATCAGTCCTGCTCCGATAATGTCAATTACAATAAATACAATGTATGGCAGTGTAAAACTTCCTCCGGAAACTTTCAGCAGCATAGCCATCAGGATAAATGCCAGTGTACGCACAACGTTTGCCAGCGGGTAAATGATACTGTTGGCCGACATAAATCCATCTCTTCCGAATACGGAAATGATCATAGATGCCAGAAGGTTCAGAAGTCCTCCGATTCCAAGTCCGGCAAAAATACATCCAAGCCATACACATACAATGTTAAAGGATGTGATCAGCAATACCAGTGCAGCCACATAGGAAAATGCAAATACAATGGAAATGCTCTTTGTTCCGAATTTGGAATCCAGCCATCCCCAGAGATAACTTCCCGGGATTGCAATAATAGAAGTAATTGACATAAAGGTCAGTGCCTCTGCATTTGTATATCCTACGGACATCATACGTGGTACAAACTGTGAAATAATTCCAACCAGAACCATCCATAAAAATCCATAACCGAATACGATCAGCCAGGTATTTTTGTTTTTCAAAATATTTTTGATAGAATATTTCTCGTTATCCAGTACCAGCTCCTGTGTGGAAACTGTCTCATCCAGTTCCATATTGTCCGGTAAACAGTTTACATCTGCCGGTTCATTTTTTGCCCAGAAAAATGTGATAATTCCTACAATAACTGCCAATACTCCAAAGATAACAAATGCTGTACGGATTCCTTTTGTTGCAAGTAATACAGCAAATCCGGCAACAAACGCACTGGAACTGATCGGTGCACCCATAGTCGCCCATCCAAGTGCGATTCCCTTTTTACGCGGGAACCAGTTTGCGATAAAAGCCGGGCATGCTGCGGTACCAAATCCAGATGCAAAGAAACAGATCAGCATCAGATCAATGGTATATAAAGCAACCGATGGAACCATTCCAAGCAGTGCATACAGCACTCCGGTAATGATCAATGTCACTGCTGACATATTTTTCGGTTTCGTCTTAATAACCAGACGTCCAAAAACAAATCCTCCAACCAGTCCAACAAGACCTGCAGGTGTAGCGACAGACAGCAAAGTATTTGCATCCCATCCGTGAGCCTCAGCAAAAGCAGACGGGATCAGATTCATTCCATCTGTTGTAATTGCTGCGTAAAAAAAGTACAGGATCATCGTATAGAAGATCATACTCCAGCCCCAGCCGCCAAAACGGTTATCTGTTAAGCTTTTTGATAATTTTTTTGTTTTCATAATTCACTCTTCCTTTCTTTTTTCTATTATATCTGTCTGTCAAAATATGTTTTTCGTTTTTCAAATACAAATCTTTTCTCTGTTTTGTATCTTTATACACTTTAAAACATCATTTTCACCAAAAAGGAATCTTCCCCATTATGTACACCTCTCAGGTACATAACATCTTCTTCCCAGACATACTGAAGTTTTGCAGTTTCCCCTTCCCGCAATTCCTTTGTATACTGTACCCAGATATTTTTCGGTGTGCGTTCTGCATAGAAGTCTTCATCCATCAGTACTTCTGTCCAGTCCAGATATCTGGAATTGTTCAGATGACCATTATAGTCAATTTCCTCTGCCGATACCGTCCGCAGCAGCTGGTTTCTGTATTCCTTTGGAAACTTCTGCTGCAGCTTCGGCAAATTCGGTTCCCCGGCGATCATGACCGGATTCATGATCTTCATTTCTTCCGGCTGTGCTGCCACCGTTCTGGTATTCTGATCCATCAACAGAAACAGCGAAGATGTCGCCATCAACGGTTCTCCATTTTCTGTATACATTGCATAAATCCTGGAATACAGATTTATTTTATTTTTCCCCGGCCAGATACGCAGGATCACGTTTTCGCCCTTATCCGGTAATCGTTCCAATTCGATATTTGTCCAGGAAATCACCCAGCTCAACCCTTTGGCAAGTAACTCCTCCCCGGTAAGACCTGCCTCCTGATCAAAATGGATTTCCGTAATACGCTGCATCTGACGAGCCAGTGAGCCAATGCTCATACGGCCGTCTGAATTTGTCATTTCATCCGAAATTTCAAACGTTATTTGGCAGACACCTTCCGTATGTTCTGCCGTAAACACCGGTACTCCCATTTTTCTCGCCTCCCGCCTGTATCATTGTATTTTTATTCTTTATCCCATGGAAAACCATTCCATACTGGTTTTCCTGTGTATGTCTTCGCTTCTTCTTCGCCTTTGAGGACACGGATTGTGCCAAATCCAAGTGCCTCTGTCTCGAAGCTTCCTGCATAGTTGTAAATTGGTGCGATCCAGGAAATATACTCTGCCAGTTTATCGCAAAGTTCCGTATCTCTTGCCATACCACCGGTCAGAAGAATAGCATCTACTTTTCCTTTTAACGCACCGGCCATCATAGCTGTCCATTTTCCCATGGAATAGATCATGGTATTGTATACAAGCTCCGCTTTTTTGTCACCGTTTGCGATCATTGCTTTTACTTCGCGCAGGTCATCGGTGCCACACCATGCAAGTAATCCACCTTTGCTGGAAGCATAATCTTTTGCTTCATCCGCTGAAATACCTTTCTTGATGCATTTGATGACATCATCCACACATAAATCTCCGGAGCGGTTTGGTGAGATTGGTCCCTGACCGTCACCTGCACGGTTTCCGTCAATCATTTTTCCTTTTTCATGTGCAGTAATGCTGGTACCGCCGCCCAGATGCAGGATGATATAATTGCAGTCTTCATATTTTTTACCCATCAGTTCACTGTGATGGATTGCCACCTGTTTCTGGTTCAGCGGATGGGATTTGGCCGGACGGTAAATGCCCGGGATACCGGTCACACGAGCCATGTCACAGAGTTCATCTGTCGGCATTGGATTTACAAAAAATGCCGGAATATTTAATTCCTGACCAAGTTTATAACTCATAATGATTCCAAGGCTGGCCGGATGGCGGATACCTCCCACATCATTTTTTGCATGTTCATAGGCAAGTTCATCGATTTTATATGTTCCTCCGGCACATGGATATAAGCCAACGCCACGGCCAGAAACAGCATCCAGTTCAGAAAGGGCAATCCCTTCCTCCTCCAGCGCTTTGCGGATCATTTCCATACGGATTGGTTCCTGATCTGCGAAAGTTTTACACTCTGCAAAATCTTCTTTGTGATGATCTACCTCACGGTTTACAATCACTTTATCACCTTTTACCACACCCATTTTCGTACTGGATGAGCCAGGATTGATTGTTAATACAGTAAATTCTTTCATCAATGATATTCTCCTTTTTTATTTTCCTGCCATAACTGCCAGCAATGCGATATTGTTATAAAGTTCAACATCTGTATCACTTCTGGAGCAGTCCAGAATCGGCAGACGGAATCCCTGATAGATTGGTCCATACACCTGCACATTATTTGCCAGACGCTGTACTAACTTGGAGCCTATATTTGCAGCTGCTGCATCCGGGAAAATCAGTACGTTTGCATGTCCTGCTACAGCACTTTCACGTTTTACTTTTTTCTCACCAACGCGTGCATCAACTGCTGCATCCGCCTGGAATTCACCATCAATCTTCAGATCCGGTCTCAGCTGCTGTGCAAGTGCAACTGCTTCACGTACTTTTTTAACCGGCTCACTTAAGCCACCGGAACCATCGGTAGAAAATGACAGGAAGGCACATTTCGCTTCTGTTCCAGTCAGTGTTTCGAATGTCTCGCAGGAAGAAATTGCGATTCCGGCATGCTGCTCAACTGTCGGCTGAATGCAGACTGCGCCATCGGACATACCGATCAGATTTCCCTGATCTCCGGCAAATCCTTCAATCTCTTCAATCAGAAGACCGGAAGCTGTCGGGCAGTTTGGCTGCATTCCAATGATACTTTTTGCTGCCAGTACAAACTCATAAGTTGTAGTATCGACACCAGCCAGAGTACCGTCAGCCTCTCCTACTGCCTGAAGCAATGTTGCCAGATAAAGCGGATGATCGATTCTTTTCTTTACAAAGCTTTTCGGCATTGCTTTGTCAGAAGATGCATCGTATCGCTCCAGTAATTCTTCTTTGTATGCTGCATCGTTGACATCTACCACACGGATTCCGGATACATCCACGCCTGCCTTCTCGGCTGTTGCTGTCACATCCTCCGGATTTCCTACCAGAATAATATTTGCAATTCCATCTGCAGTCGCCTTTGCAGCTGCCTTGATCATATATTCATTGGTTACTTCCGGAATTGCGATTGTCTTTACATTTTTTTTCGCTTTTTCATAAATAGAATTCATGAACTGAAATGCCATTTTTACACTCTCCTTTTTTTGAATTTGAACGCAGGTCGCAAAGCGACTGCGTTCATGAGCAAGTAGCGAAAGCGGATTGCGAATGTCCGCTTTACAAAAGTCACCGTATGATGCGGTAACTTTCTTCGATATGGGTTTAGGTATTAGATTTGGGTTTTGAAAATTTCCTTAAAGTCTTTCGCGTACCACAGATACGAAATCTCCAATGGTATTCAGGTTACTTGCTTCCTGAATCTCAATTGTTACGTTCAGCTGATCTTCAATTGTTGAGATCATAACGATCATCTTCATGGATTCATTGGATAAGTCCTCACGGATATCTGTTGCAAGCGTGATGCCTGATGCATCCACTCCATACGCATCTGCTGCCGCCTCAATGACAGTTTTTGCCACATCATCTAATTCTTCGGATGCAGCTGCAGTTGTCTGTGCTGCGGAAGTTCCGGCCGCTACTGCCGCATCTGCTGCAATTGTCTCTTCGCCCAGACGCTCTTTTACTACATTTACAAAATCTGCAATGGTATTCAGGTTACTTGCTTCCTGAATCTCAATTGTTACGTTCAGCTGATCTTCAATTGTTGAGATCATAACAATCATCTTCATGGATTCATTGGATAAATCCTCACGGATATCTGTTGCAAGCGTAATACCTGATGCATCTACTCCATACGCATCTGCTGCCGCCTCAATAACGGTCTGTGAGGTTGCATCATTACTCAGATCTACCGTTGCAGTTGCTGCTGCAGTTTTTGTTTCTTCTTTCTTTGGTTCCGGTGCCTTGATCTCCGGAATCTTCTTGAATCCGTTATCTTCTACCAGTTCCCAGGCTACGACTTTCATATCTTCATCCTGGAACAGTAACGGTTTTACTTCTACTTCATGCTCCTGAATATACTGATCAAATTCTGCATATTTGTCATAATCCACATGTAACAGACTCGCATTAAACGGGTCGATACCAGGTACTTCAATCTCTACTGCAAAATAGTCTCCCTGTGTGTTACGGAATTCCGGATCACCGAATGCTCCTTTTGTCGGAAGTGCCTGCTTTACAATACCGCGCATATTTGTCAGATCCACCCACTCGGTATCCAGACCTCCGCACTCGTTACAGCACAGATAAGGAGGAAACTCGATATGTCCGCATCTGGTACATTTTCTTCCCAGAATGGTTCCTTCTTCCAAAGCATCATAATAAGTTTTTACAATCGGTTTTAAATCATATTTTGTCATTTTAACCATCGTCCTCCTCTCCTACTTTCTCTCCATCATGATATTCAATACGTTCTGACTTCCGCCAAATCCACGGAGCATTGCGTGTTTTACATCATGATGAACCTGTGTCACACCTGCATCTCCTCGCATCTGGTGAACTGCTTCATACACATCATGTAATCCGGAAGCACCTGCTGCATGACCATACTGGCAACGGCCACCATTTGTATTGATCGGACGGTCTCCGTCATAAGCGATACGGCCTTCTTTTGTATACTGCCAGCCTTCACCCTTCGGCAGATATTCACACATCTCGGCAGACAGGAATTCAGACTGATTGTAGAAATCATTTGCAAGGAAGATATCCATATCTGCGCCAGTCAGTCCGGTCAGCTCTTTTACCTGACGGTATGCATTCTGTGTTGCGTACATCTCATTTCTCGGGTTTCCAGCCTCCACATTAGAATGACCGATACCAAGAATCTCAATCGGATGATCGGTATATTTATAAGCCAGTTCTGTCGGGCATACAATAATTGCTGCTGCACCGTCGCAACGCTGTTCGAAGTGAGAACCTCTCATGTATTTTCCAATTAATGGATTGAATTTAGAATGCAGATACTCATAAGCAGAATCCATGCCACTTGCTGCTGCAAGTTCCTCATATGTATTGTTTGTGATTGTACTCAGCGGATTTAACGCTGCTGCACGACGGCAGTTAATAGATAACGCTGTCATCATTGCATCCACATCCTCTTCGCTGATTCCATTCTCTTTCACGTAATAATCCAGCCAGGATTCAGAGTTAAATGGCAGAGAACCACGGGTAAATAAGGTATAATCTCTACACTGCGTAGAAGCCAGTACATCATGGAAGATTGCATCTGTTCCGAAACGACGTTTTGTAACTACTCTGGTCGGATATGCAATGGAGTACGGTGTCTCGATACAGCCGCTCAGAACCATGTCATACTCACCGGAAGCAACTAATGCAACGGCTGTCTCCACGCCCACATAACCGGTTGCACATGCTTCACTGTGATGATAAGAACCTTTTCCTTTCATACCGATCCAGTTTGCCACATGCATGTTTGGGGTTGCCAGGTTACTTGTCCAGCCCGGTCCGGCCTGTCCATGGATGTAAAATTCCACATCACTGCCATCAACTCCGGCATCTTTCATTGCGTCCCGTGCCGCATATGCGAAAAGTTCCTGTTCATTCATACCATCTACAGATGGATCATCCAGGATACGTACAAACGGAGTCGCACCTACGCCAATGATGGAAACACTTCTTTTAAACGGTTTTAATTTCGGAAGATTATCATTAAAGCTCATTTTTCATTCTCCTTTTTTATCATTTTTAATAGTTTGTAATTACTATCTTGCTAATTACATTGTATTAAAAATATGCCTGCTTTTTTTCGTATGATGTCTGCGAAATATACAAGTGTTTTTCTACACTAATGTAGAATAAGTGTTTTTACTTTCGCAATTATTTCGTGTATAATGAAGAACAGACAGAGGAGGACTTGAAATGTACATAGGATTAAAACAAATTCAATATCAGTTGGGGGACTATTCCACATTGCTGACTTCATCCGATGGTATACATGCCCTGACTGGATGGAACAAACTATATGATGCGCCGCAGCCACTGACCATCCATTTACTGTACACATGCACCTATTCACCGGAGCTTCTCTCCTTTCCGTTTATTCAGGATATGCATCTTTTATGTATTGTTCCTGAGGATATCAATATGGATATGCTGAACAGTCAGTTCCCGGATTGTGTAAGTGTCTTATTTGTGCAATGTAATAATCCTGAAGAAATCTATGGTCTTTTGCAAAGCTATTACAATATCCAGTGCGGTGTTGGATTTTACGGTTCTACACTCCTCGATTTTCTGGCTTTTGATAACGGATTGCAGCCAGCCATCGACTATTCTTACCGGGTATTTGGAAATCCAGTATTTGTTTTTGATGCAAATTATAATCTGATCGCAGCCCCCTTTGAAAAACTAAAAGATCAGAATTTTACGGATCGTACACTGGAGAAAAAAGGATTTACCGATCAGGATTTTAAAATGGTCAGCCGACAGAATAATATCCATGAACGGGTAAAAAGAAGTGAACTCCCAATCCGTGCTTTCAATGAAGAACTCGGTTATGAACAGCTTTACTGTTCCATTAACACAAGCAAAGATCTCGGTCATATTGTCGTTTCCGCTATCAATAAACCACTGGAACCGATCGATACAGAATTTCTGCTGATTTTAAAAAAATATATCAATGAGCAGATCAAAAAAGATGCATTCATTCAGAATGCACGTGGATTTAACTATGAATATTTTATCCGCGATCTGTTGGATCACAAAATTGCCGCAGACCGTTCTTCCATTACACATATGAATTATGTAAAGGATGATTTCAACGGCAACAATTACTGCATCGTCATCGAAATTGCAAGAAGTCAGGAAACCGTCAATGCTCGTCATGTCCGAAACATGCTGGAGAGCCGGATTCCATATCTGAAAACAGTTATTTACAATGGTCAGCTGATTGCAGTTATTACGATTCCCACAAACCAGCTACTTCCGCAGGAGTACATTGACACTATTCAGAAACTCTGTCAGGAAAATGGACTTTATGCCGGGATGAGCAACTGTTTCCAGAATATTTTAAATATTGAAGAATACTATAATCAGGCACTTCGCTCCATTGAACTCGGTATGTGCAAGAATCATTCACCAAACCTGTTTTCCTACAAAAACTACTATTTGGAACATATGTTGAATTCTTTTACACTAAACGAATCCAGTTGGACCTTTTGTCATCCGAAAATGCAATTTCTGTTGGATTATGATAAGAAGCATCACTCTGAGCTTGCCTACACATTATACATGTACCTGACACATGAACGGAATCTGGCCGCCACAGCGGAGGCCATGGATATGCATCGTACCTCTCTGGTGTATCGATTCAAAAAAATAAATACTCTGATTGGGGAAGATTTTGATGATTACCGGGAACGGATGTATCTGATTTTATCCTATGAAATGAACCGTCCGACCGCATAAACACTGGGTTGCAACCTGAAGTTGCGCAATCGCTCACGTCGATTGGTAGACATTTTCCGCTGATTTTTTATACTGAAAACAGATGAGATACACAGCACATTATGTATTTCAGGTTTCCGGAAAGTCACACAACATCAATTTGATTCTGTAATCACAAATTTATGACAGGATCACTTTTTCCAGACGGAGGTACATTATGACATTAGGTGAAAAATTATATACATTACGAACAAAACAGAATATGACACAGGAACAGCTTGCAGAAAAATTGCAGGTTTCCCGCCAGTCTATTTCCAAATGGGAATCCGATGCCACACGCCCGGATCTTGGGAAATTAAAATTTCTGGCAGAATTTTATCAGGTATCATTAGATAAGTTATTGGATGAAGATGTAGATATTTTTTCCGAAGAAACTTCTTCTTGTTTGAGTCAGAATTCCGATTACGATTCGAATCACCGGAATGGTGCAGATGCATCAACCAATTCCGCTTTTGTAAATAATCAAAGTGATGATGCAGATCATCATGATAATTCTTCTGCATTAGGCATTTCTCTGGAAACCATTGAAAAGATCACTTCTGAAATCCTGCAAAAAAATCACAAAACCTGGAAACGGACTTCCATCGGATTTGGTACCGCGTGCCTGGCCTTGACAGTTGCTTTGATTGTAGTCACAGTAACTTTTTCCACTAAATTAAACGCACTTTCCACGCAGATAGCACAAAGTTCCGCTCCGGTTTATATAAATAACGATTCCGATTACACCACGGAGCGAGACACTTATTTTCAAAGTTATAACGCAACTGCAGATTCTGTCTCTGAAGATGGAAAAAATCTGCATGTCAAATTTACTGCTGTTTTGAAAAACTATCAGGACAACACGACTCTGACCATGCAGCTTCTGAATAACTCGGATCAAAATAATATCCCAGTTACATTTACCTATAAGGACGGCACTTATACTGGTTTCGCTGACCTGCCGATCAGTGCTGACACCTATACGACAACTGCATGCATCGATACAAACGGTTCAAAACAGACCGTAGATATGAATGATGAGTATAGTTCTTTTTCTGTCCTGTCACTGGCAGACTGGCAGCCACGTCTTGAAGTTGATGCAAATTATGATAAGCTGAATCGTCGCAATGATGGACAATTCAATCTGAGCTGCAGCAAACTCAACTGTCGTTCCTTTCTCTCAGACGTCACACTTGAGATTCTGGTAAATGACACTAAAGTATACTCTTATTCTTTAGATGATGAGGATATAAACATTTTATCTGAGGAAGGAACTACAATCTACATACCTTACAGTTTCACACTTCCCAAAGATAATACAGCAGAAACATGCACTGTCAGACTACACTGGTATAATTCCATAATAAAGCAATATATTACCTATGAAGTAGACGGCGGCGGCATAACTTTTTCTAATGTCACAAATTCAGATAGTATTACCTCTATCCTTTTTAACCCTGATTTGGATTCTGATGATGGCGCTGCTCCTGTAAAGATTACATTTTCATCAACTGAGCCATAACTGTAAGTTTATGTTAAAAGCAGAGAAACTTAAATTATACGCAGATTTGTTATTACACATTTATTAGCGAAAACAAAAATCTTTTGCAGACAAAGTAGAAGGCGAACAGGTCATTCCTGCTCGCCTTCATTTGCTTCTTCCATATCAATACATGCATCTTCCACTGCATCCACAAAGCTGACACGTATGACAGCCTGCGCCCAGTTCACGCTGATCCGCGCTGCTTTCTGTTTCTCATCCCCGGCTTTTTTGATCTGCTCCAGCAGTTCCTGAAAAACTCCTTTTGTCAGATAACCGCCGCGCCAGTGAAAGGTCAGTAATCTTTCTTTTTTTGCCGCCTGCAAAGACCGCTTGTACACGTCTTCAATTTTTGTAAAAGACAGCTTTTTCTCCCGGTAATAAAAATGATCTCCATCCGTACAGAAAGGCGCCGGTGCGATCAGTGGTTCGTGATCCCGGAAAATCTTTTTATCTTCCAGATTAAAATAATCATAGCGCAGTTCCTGTCCTGCAAGACTGTGCTTTCCAAGGGTATTGTCAAAAGTTACATCCAGATGGTAAAACTGTCCGCCGATTTTTACAATATTCCATGTATGGCGGTACTTGATGCCTTTCTCCGGATTATTCCCGCAAATAGCGATCATGCACCAGATACCAAGAGCATCACACAGCACTTTCACAGATTTTGCAATGCCCTCACAGACTCCCACGCCATGCCCTAACGGTCCGATGATTTCATGGGAATATGCTTTTTTCAGTTTATCGTAAGTTACATTTTCACAGATAAAATCGTGGATGTATTTTTCCTTCTCCCACTCTGACAGATTTTTTGCTGCCCGCGCCAATTTCTCCACCCGGGCTTTCATGGCTTTCTGATGCTCCCGGATCTTATTTTTATCAAATAAATATTCCGGAAGCAGGATCAGATTGGAAGAATTATCATAATAGCGGTACTGATATCCCGTCGCCCAGAATACTTCCGGATGATCCAGACGCATCTGAAAAAAGATATCATATAACTCACGCCCGTCAATGCGCGGAATCTGAATCTCTGTATCCAGTGCCGTGATGCCCTGCAACATTCCGTGATACACAGCCTGTTGCAGTTTATTCATCTTATTATAGTAAAACTGTTCCATAATGATATGTTATCCTTACTCCTGTACACGTCCCTGATTCTCTTGAAAATAATCCATAGATTTTCTAATTTCCTTTACATTCTGTGACAATTATTCTTCCGCCTGCTGCGCATGCACTGCAAACATCTGCTGCACAAATGCGTAGCTTCCAAGTCCAGCCAGTATACAGGAAGTTTCAATGCCACTACTTTCCAGAACATTTTTCCAGGAGTCCTTATTCTCCCCTGCCATATCATTTCTGGCATGATCTCCTGCCACCAGCAATAAAGGTGATAATACGGCTTTTTTATAGCCCTGCCTGCACAGCTGCTTTTTCACATCCTCAATTGCCGGATATCCCTCTACCGTACCAATAAATACGTTTTCATATCCCTGTGTCTGCAGCTGATGCTCCAGGGCCGGATAGCATGCATTGGCAAAATGCGCCGTTCCATGACCCATAAAAACAAAAGCATCAGAAGAATTCCTGAAATCAAAAATTTCATTCAAACCGCTGATCAGCTGTTCATAATCAGACTGTTGATGCAGAAGCGAATGTCCCACACGTACAGATGCAAACTCTTTCTTATACATTTTCACAAGTTCCATCAGTTCATCATACTCATATCCATGAATCATATAAGTCGGCTGAATAAGCAGTTCTGTATAACCATCTGCCGAAAATTTTTTCAAAGCCTCCTCAATTGTGTCAATTGTTATGGAATCCCGCTCCCGCAACTTTTTGATAATTCTGCGGCTGCCGTAGGCCCGACGCATTTCATACTCTGGAAACGCCTTTGTAAGCGCCTGTTCCACCGGAATAATATTCTGTTCCTCTGCTTCTCTGTAAGAAGTTCCGAAACTAACCACTAATAACCCCTTTTTCATCTTCTACGCCCTCATTTTACCGGTATCCCCGTCTGCTTTACTTACTTCGTGTTTCTTTTTTGATATTCCTTATAATCATCTACGGAAATTCTCGCAAATTCACATGCACTCTCCAAAGTAATTCCCATATCAAGCAGCTGCGCGATTTTTGCCATTACCGTCTTGGTGGCTTCGTTGTCTTCGAGTTTCTGCATGCGTTTCTGGCGCTCTCTGTCCTCATAATCTTTCCAGTTTTCATAATCCTGCACGGTGATTCCGGCAATTGCACAGGCCTCTTCTAAGTTCTCACCGTAACGCTCCATAATTCGTTCTGCTGCTTCAACAAGTGCTGCACACAGTTCTTCACTTGTACTTTCCATCATTTCATTTTTCATATGTAATTCCTCTGTTTTTGCTTTTTATCTGTTTTTTCGAATAAATCGACTCTTTTATTTTATAGTTTTTCTGTGAAATTTGCAACTTATACCGATAAAGCGTTCATGTCGTTAAACGATACTCGTTTAGCTGTTTTCTGTATATCTTATAATCCGGACAATATTTTTCTACTTCTGCCCAAAAGTCGGCAGAGTGGTTCATATGCCTTCTATGCACCAACTCATGAATCACTACATAATCCAGTAATTCATCCGGCAAATAATACAACTGATAATTAAAGTTTAAATTGCCCTTAGAACTGCAGCTTCCCCAGCGGGTTTTCTGATTTCGAATCGTAATTCTCCCCACTGTCACACCCATGATTTTGCCGTAATATCTTACCCGCGATCCGATTTTTTCTTTGATTTTTTCCAGTTCTTCTCGTGACAATTGTCCCACCGGCGTTGCGCCTGTCGCTTCCCGCTGTTTTATGCGTGACTGCATTTGTTCTGCTTTTTGCCAGATCCATGACTGCTCACGATTCAGGAAATCCTGTAATGCACGCGCGGAAAGACGATTTGGGATCCGAAGAAGTACCTCTCCATCTTCCTTTACCTGAAGTCCGATGGTTTTTCGTGCGGAACGGATTACCCGAAGAGTCATAGTTTGATTGTCTTTCTTTAGTTTTATTTCTGTCTGAATGTTCATAATGCCTTTGTATATTCTCGTTTTTAATATCTTTTTTATATTTTAATGATGATGCAAATATTTTTCTCGCGTGGCCATTCCCCCACGAATGTGCCGTTCTGATTTGTTGACATCCAACACAACTCGTGTCTTTACTGCCAATGCCGGACTGATCTGTTTGAGACGTTCCGTGACGTCTTTATGTACCGTCGACTTACTAATTCCATACTTTTTAGCAGCCTGACGCACCGTTGCATTGTTGTCTATGATATATCGCGCAATTTCCATTGCCCGTTCCTCGATATAACCTTTCACTCAAATCCCCGCATAGTTTGCTTTTTTACAATCTATGCGGGGAGATTTTGATGTATGTCTATATTGAGATTTTCTTGATTAATCTTGTCTTAACCTTGTCTAAAAACCTTCTCTAACACTTATTTATTTGAGTTTTCTTGTCTAAATCTTGTCTTAGCCTTGACTAAATCTTGTCTAAACACTTTTATATAATCCAAGCTATTTTTTTAATATCCAATTAGATTTTTGTTGATTTGTAGAATCAGTTTCGATTATTTGTTTTTGCTTTAATGAATAAAGTAAATTCCGAATCTAATTTTCTTTCTGCTTCTCACTTAAAGCATCTGGCAGCTTATCCCATAATAATTCTCGAATTTCTTTTTTTCTTGCCTTGTCATATTGCTTAAGATATTCAACAATCAAATCTTTATAATATTTATCATCAAA
>NZ_CAKRAS010000030.1 GCF_934295145.1 uncultured Eubacterium sp.
GTCTGCGGATCCACACCAGTCAGATCTTGAAGCATACGGATCATGGTCGGATCATCGTGTCCGAGAATATCAAGTTTTAACAAGTTATGATCAATGGAATGGTAATCAAAATGCGTTGTAATAATGTCCGTCGTCATATCGTTCGCCGGATGCTGCACCGGCGTAAAAGAATAAATATTTTCGCCCAGCGGAAGTACAATGATTCCACCCGGATGCTGACCGGTGGTACGTCGTACACCAACGCATCCCTGCACGATTCGGTCAATCTCACAATTTCGCTTATGAACACCACGTTCCTCGTAATAATTTTTTACATATCCAAAAGCCGTCTTATCCGCCAGGGTACCAATGGTTCCCGCACGGAACGTCTGACCATCGCCGAAAATAACCTCGGTGTATTTATGCGCCTTACTCTGGTAATCACCGGAGAAGTTCAGATCGATATCCGGCTCTTTATTTCCCTTAAATCCAAGGAACGTCTCAAATGGGATATCAAAACCTTCCTTGATCAGCTTCTGTCCACAGTGCGGGCAGTTACGGTCCGGCATATCACAACCGGCTTTTCCGGCGTAGCTTTTTACCAGATCCGAATCAAAATCCACATAATGACAGTTATTACAGATATAATGCGGACTTAACGGATTTACCTCCGTGATACCTGCCATCGTGGCTACAAAAGAGGATCCTACGGAACCTCGGGAACCTACCAGATAACCGTCCTCATTGGATTTCCACACCAGTTTCTGCGCAATGATATACATAACGGCGAATCCATTGGAAATAATTGAATTCAGCTCACGCTCCAGTCGCTCAACAACCACTGGAGGCAATTCTTCACCGTAAATCTCATGTGCTCTCGTATAACAGATCTCACGTAGCATGCCATCAGAATTTTCAATGACAGGCGGACACTTGTCCGGTCTGACCGGTGAGATTTTTTCACACATATTTGCGATTTTGTTTGTATTTTCAACGACAACTTCTTCCGCTTTTTCACTGCCAAGGTATTCAAATTCCTTCAGCATTTCCTCCGTGGTGCGCAAAAAAAGCGGAGCCTGATCGTCTGCATCCTTGAATCCCTTGCCTGCCATGATGATTCGGCGGTATACTTCATCCTCCGGATCAAGGAAATGCACATCACAGGTTGCCACAACCAGCTTGTTAAACTGCTCGCCCAATTCGACGATCTGACGGTTGATATCTTTCAGATCTTCTTCTGACTCCACCGGTTCCTTGTCGGTGCGCAGCATAAATGCATTGTTTCCCAGCGGCTGAATCTCCAGATAATCATAAAACTGTACGATTCGTGCGACTTCTTCCTGAGAACTTCCACGCAGCAGCGTACGATATAACTCTCCTGCCTCACAAGCGGAACCAAGCAGAATTCCTTCCCGATATTTCATAAACTCGCTTTTCGGAATCTTCGGACGCCGCTGATAATATTTAATATGAGAATCCGAAACCAGACGATACAGATTTACACGACCGATATCATTTTGTGCAAGCATGATTGCATGATAGCTAGGCATTTTTCGAATAGTCTCTTCCGTATAACTCTCCATCTGACCCAAGTCTTCCATGGTTTCCACACCACGGTCCCGCAACATTTCCACCAGTTTGACAAAAATCTCTGCCGTGCAGGCTGCATCATCTACCGCACGATGATGGTGCGCCAATGAAATATTCAATGCTTTCGCCACCGTATCCAGCTTGAATCGATTCAGTGACGGAAGCAGAACACGGGATAATGCGACGGTATCCAGAACCGTCTTTTCGCAATCCAGTCCAAGTGCACTGCAGTTGTGTTTGATAAAACTCATATCAAAATCCGCATTGTGCGCAACCATGACCGCATCCTGACAAAAATCCATAAACTTTGGTAAAATTTCGTCAATGGTCGGCGCATCCAGCACCATATCGTCGTTGATACTGGTCAGCTGCTCGATTTCAAAGGGAATCGGTACTTTCGGATTTACAAAAGTGGAAAAACGTTCTGTGATCGAACCGTTTACAACCTTTACCGCACCGATCTCTATAATCTGATTTTTGGATGGACTGAATCCGGTGGTCTCAAGATCAAACACTACAAAAGTATCTGCAAAAGACTGTCCCATCGGATGTTCTACCAGACCTTTCAGATCGTCCACCAGATACGCTTCCATACCATAAATAATCTTAAAATCATCATCTTTGCCAATGGCATGGTTTGCATCCGGGAATGCCTGTACATCTCCGTGATCTGTAATGGCAATGGCTTTGTGTCCCCATTTCATGGCACGTTTGATGATGTCTTTGACATCAGAAACCCCATCCATATCACTCATTTTTGTATGACAGTGCAGTTCTACACGTTTCACCGGACTGGTATCCATACGAGTAGAGACAAAGGAGGGAATCTTCTTGATTCCGATGACAGAACCGATGGTCAATTCACTGTCAAACCGATCAATGGTTGTCACACCTTTGATTTTCAGAAAAGCTCCTTTGGTGACACCCTGCTTGATCTCCGACAAAAATTCATCTTTACAGAACATTTTTACCATGATCGTATCTGTAAAGTCTGAAATAGAAAACATCAGAATCGTTTTTTCACCACGGATTGGGCGCTCATCCATAGACAAAATCTGTCCACGCACGACAACTTCTCCCATCTCGCCCATAATCTGTTCGATACGGATTGCTTCATCCTCAAAATCACGACCGTATACCACATCCGGATTGTCGGACCTTTTATAAGAACCACGATCCCGGAAATCCCGCTTTCCACCAAAGCTCTTTTTGAAACCGCCACGGTCTTCCTGGTTTGCAGGCTTTTTCTCTGCCGCTGCAGAAGTTTCCTTTTGGGCAACTGCTGTTTTTTCAATCTTTTTTTCTGCTGCTTTTTTTACAGGTTTTGCCACTGGATTGCCAGTCTCCCACGGCACTTCCGATGCCCCCGCTTCACTGTTTTCCATATATTCGCCCTCCGGCTGACGCTTCGCGCCAAAGCTGGAAAGACGAATGACATTTTCCACTTCATTCTGCATCTTGATATCTGCATTTTTCCGATATTTAGATGCTTCTTTTTCATGAAACACCATCTCAATCTGAATCGACAGATTGCAGCGTTCATTGAATATCTTCTCTAGAATGTGATATATTTCCTCTTCCTTCTGATGTGCCAGAACTGTATCTTCCAGACTGACACGCAATACTTTTTCCTCCACCACATCTAATTTTGCATGACGCAGCAGATTGTACTCCAGCAGACTGTATCGGTGAAATTCCGTCAGAATACTGTTCCAATACACATCCAACAGGTTTTTCAATGTATACTGCTCGGACAACTGAAATTTTTCAATGATTTTAATGTTCATTGTATGCTTCGGAAAAAGCTGCCGTTTCAGCTCATCCTCCAGAAAATATACTTTTTCTTTCGGCAAAAGTCTGCCGCATCCCAGATAAATGTGCAGGGAGTTTCTCTGTCTCGTTGTGGAAACCTTCGAAACCGTAGCATCATCCAGCATGCCCTGCAGATCTGTATCCAGTTTTAATTGGGGAAATACCTCAAAAAAGCTTTTTGCCATTTATCTATTCACTCCAGTTAATGAGTTCCTGACGCAGTGCCTCTAACAACTCTGCTTCCGGTACTTTCTTTATCACTTCGCCATGACGGATGATCAGGCCTTCCTGTCTGCCACCGCAGATGCCAAGATCTGCTTCTTTCGCTTCACCCGGTCCATTTACCACGCAGCCCATAACGGCTACTTTTATATCCAGCGGGAACTCTGCCACCATGTTTTCTACTTTATTTGCCAGACTGATCAGATCAATGCTGGTGCGTCCGCAGGTCGGACATGAAACGATCTCAATGCCACCTTTGCGCAATCCCAGTGTTTTCAGAATCAGTTTTGCAGATTTGATTTCTTCCACCGGATCTCCGGTCAGAGAAACACGGATCGTATCACCGATTCCCTGATTTAGGATCAGTGCCAGACCGATAGAAGATTTGATGTTTCCGCTAATGATGGTTCCAGACTCTGTGATACCCACATGCAGCGGATAATCTGTCTTTTTGGAAATCAACTCATGCGCTTTGACACACATCATGACATCGGAAGATTTTATACTGATAACCAGATTGTCATAGCCGAAATCCTCGATCATTTTTACCTTATCCAGAGCACTCTCCACGATTCCTTCTGCGGTGACACCATGGTATTTCTCCACCAGTTCTTTTTCCAGAGAGCCACTGTTTACACCGACACGAATTGGAATATTCCGCTCTCGGGCACAGTCAACCACTGCTTTTACGCGCTCTGCGGAACCGATATTTCCCGGATTGATACGAATCTTATCTGCACCGTTTTCCATCGCTGCAATGGCAAGTCTATAATCAAAATGTATGTCAGCCACAAGTGGAATATGAATCTGTTTTTTGATCTCTGCAAGCGCTTTTGCAGCTTCCATATCCGGAACCGTGCAACGGATGATCTGACATCCCGCACGCTCCAGCTGCAGGATCTGAGCGACTGTTGCCTCCACATCCTGCGTCTTTGTATTTGTCATGGACTGAATCGCGATGGGATGATCACCACCAATGACCACATCGCCGATTCGCACTTCTTTTGTACGTCTTCTCTCTGCCATTTTCTTCTCCTTTTAAAATAAACGGATATTCCCAATCCTTTTGTACTACTTACCAATCACTAAATAGCTGTTATGACATATTCTTCTGTACATCTCTGCAAGTCTACACTTCTTAATTTGCCTACGGTATCAGCTTCCGAATGTCATTAAACATAATCAGGATCATTAATCCAAACAGACATAATAATCCAACAAAATGTACCATGCCTTCTTTATCTTCACTGACTCTTTTTCCACGGATCGCCTCGATTACTAAAAATACCAATCGACCGCCATCCAGTGCCGGAATCGGAAGCAGGTTCATCACACCAAGGTTCGCTGACAGCAAAAGTGCCAAATTCAGTAAATTCATCCAGACGTAAAACGCACCATCCGACTTACTCATATCGTAAGTATCTCCGATTGTTTTCACAATGCCAACTGGACCGGACAGATCATTGACACTGACCTGATGAGTCAGAAGCATTTTCAAACTTCCTACCGTGTACTGGATCCAGTATTTCACCTCATACACACTGTACTGCAGTGTCTTGATCGGACCGACTTTTGTATATTCACCGGAACCGTAAATTCCGTAACGGTAGCGTCCCTGTTCTTCATCATAGGTCGGCTGCACTTCCACAGTATCGCGCTTACCATTTCTCTCATAGGTAACTTCCACGATCTCACCGGCGTGAAACAGTGTATACATACTGATTTCCTTGAAAAAATGAATATGCTTATGATTCATTTTGATGATTTCATCCCCGGCCTGCAAACCAGCAGCCTGCGCACCATATCCATCTTCCACCTGTGCTACGGTTGGTGTAGAGATACCGATATTTCCAAGAATGATCACTGCCAGTACAAAAGCCATGATAAAGTTAAAAATCGGTCCCGCCGCAACAACGCTGATTCGCGCCCAGACAGATTTTTTCTGGAAAGACCGGTCATCATCACTCTGGCTGTCCTCGCCCTCCATCATACAGGCGCCGCCAAAGGGCAGCAATTTGATGGAATACTTTGTCTCCCCTTTTGTAAATCCCACGATGGTTGGTCCAAGCCCCAGAGAAAACTCATTGACCCGGATTCCGTTGGCTTTTGCCAGCAGAAAATGTCCCAGTTCGTGAAACAGAATAATCGCACTGAACAGTAATATCGCTATGATATACTTTATGATCACCCTACCACCTGCTTTCTATCCATTCATATACTGCTGCCTCTGTTGCCAGAATTTCTTCCACAGACGGATGTTCAATATATGTAATCTCCTCCATTGCAGATGCGATAATATCAGGAATATCAAGAAATGCGATTCTCCGCTCCAGAAACATTGCTACTGCTTTCTCATTTGCTGCATTAAATACTGTTGGAATATTGCCTCCGCGACGCATAGCCTCCAACGCAAATTTCAATCCCTCAAATGTATCCATATCCGGTGCCTCAAATGTCATCTGACCAAGTTTGTAAAAATCTAGGCGCATACCGCGTAAAAATCTGCGCTCCGGATAATACAGTGCATACTGAATCGGAAGTTTCATATCCGGTGTACCAAGCTGTGCAATGATCGCGCCATCTTCGTACTGTACCATGGAATGAATCACGCTCTGCGGATGAACTACAACCTGAATCTGATCCAGATCCACGTCAAAGAGCCACTTTGCCTCCATGACTTCCAGCCCTTTGTTTACTAACGTTGCAGAATCAATGGTGATTTTGCGTCCCATGACCCAGTTCGGGTGTTTCAGGGCATCTTCCAGACGCACCTGGGAAAGCTGTTCTCTGGTCATTCCGCGGAACGGACCGCCGGAAGCCGTCAATAAAATTTTATCAATCTTGTTTCCATGCTCTTTTTCTCCATTTAGAGACTGAAAGATTGCACTGTGTTCACTGTCTACCGGTAAAATACGAACACCACATTTTTTTGCCAACGGCATGATAATATGTCCCGCGGTTACCAGTGTCTCCTTATTTGCCAGTGCAATATCTTTTCCGGCTTCAATGGCAGCGATGGTCGGGCGGATGCCAAGCATGCCGACGATGGCTGTTACCAGAACCTCTGCTTTTTCTTCACAGGCAACTGCCATCAGTCCGTCCATACCGAACAGTACCGGAATGTCCAGATCGCTGATGCGAAGTGCCAGTTCTTTTGCCTTTTCCTCTGTCTTTACCGCTGCCAGAACCGGTTTGAATTCACGAATCTGCTGCTCCAGCAGGTCAATGTTATCGCCTGCGGATAATGCGGTTACTTTTATATCCTGTTGTGCACGCACAACTTCCAGTGTCTGGGTACCAATAGAACCAGTGGAACCCAGAATCGCTATATATTTCATTCCTCTTATTCCTTTCTATTTGAAAGTGGTTAAATTGCAAGCTGCAACAGATTACCAGTCAGATAGAAAATAATCGGTGCAGTAAAAATTACGCTGTCAAAACGATCCAGAATACCACCATGACCCGGAATCAGTTTTCCATAATCTTTGATGTCAAAATTACGTTTAATCGCAGAAGCAGCCAGATCACCCACCATGGAGATCAGCGCACCTGCCGCACAGATACCTGCCATCATAAAAATATATGGCACATCTACATGCATAGAACCACGGAATAAAAATCCGTAAATAAGCGTCAGCAATGCAGCACCAACCACACCGCCGACAGCACCTTCCACTGATTTTTTCGGACTCAACACCGGTGCCATCTTGTGTTTTCCAAAGAGCATTCCCACGCAGTATGCACAGGTATCGCAGCCCCAGGAGCACAGGAATATCAGCCATACCAGATATCTTCCGCCTTCCAGGGAACGTGTCTCATAAATACAGGACAGCATAACTGCCACATAGAACACACCGAAAAATGCGGCAATGATCTGGTTCGCATGAAACTTCGGATAACCGAAGACAAATACGCACATACACATGATCAGCAGAGCCATCACAAACATCATAATGTCCGGAATAAAGCCAAAGGCTACATTCAGATAATATACAATTGCTGCCACATAGCCCACGATTCCCGGTGCACTTTTTTCAATTCCAAATACACGGTACAGTTCAAACAGTCCGATCAGAGAGATGATTCCCAATACGGTCAGAAGCAAATATCCTCCGTGTATAATAAATAACAATGCAAGCAGCACCAGAACGATACCGCTCAACAGTCTTGTCTTAAACATATTTTTCCCTTTCTTATGCTCAGGTATTTCTTTAAAATCTCTTTTTTATCATCATTCACATATGCAAAACTTATATTGCAAAAAATCACACATAACTTCTCATATATACCTAGATTCAGTTTCCGCTATGCCTTTACCTTACCATAACGGCGGTCGCGGCTTGTATAAACCTCAATGGCCTTTACCAGCTCCGCTTTATTGAACTCCGGCCACGGCGTATCTGTAAAATAAAATTCGCTGTATGCATGCTGCCACATCAGATAATTGGATAGTCTCTGCTCTCCGCTGGTTCGGATCATCAAATCCGGATCCGGGATTCCTGCTGTGTCCAGATAGTCTGAAAAATGTGCCTCATCCACTTCATCCAGTGTAATTTTTCCTTCTTTGTAATCCTGCATCATCTGGCGCATACCTCGCAGCATCTCATCCCGGCTGCCATAGTTAATGGCAATCTGGAACTGCAAGCCGGTATTTTTCGCCGTGTCATTCTCCAGTGTGCGGATGCTATCCTGCAGATCTTCTGCCAGACCGGTCTTATCTCCGATCACGCGCACTCTGGTGTTGTTTTTCATCGCTTTTGTATAGCAGATTTTAATATATTTACGGAATAAAAACATCAATGTCTTTACTTCTGTCTCCGGACGGCTCCAGTTTTCTGTAGAAAATGCATATACTGTCAGATATTTGATACCAAGTGCATCTGCATCCTCACAGATATCCATGATCACATCCGCACCTTTGGAATGTCCATAAGTACGTGGCATACCCTTTGATTTCGCCCAGCGGCCGTTTCCGTCCATGATAATGGATACATGTGTCGGTATCTTTAACTGTGAAAGTTCCATATTTTTCCCCTTTCTCAGAAAAGGACATAGCATGCGCCATGTCCCCATCTTTCTTATCTTTTCGAACCTATTATACTGTCATGATCTCTTTTGTTTTCTCTGCAACTGCAGCATCAACATCAGCAATGTATTTGTCTGTCAGTTTCTGAACCTGCGTCTCCAGATCTTTGATCTCATCCTCAGATACATCACCTGCTTTACCCATTTTCTTTAAAGCATCGTTTGCATCACGACGGATGTTACGTACAGCAACTTTGGCAGCCTCGCCTTTTTTCTTTACATCTTTGGCAAGATCTTTACGTCTCTCCTCTGTCAGTTCCGGGAATACCAGACGGATGCATTTTCCATCGTTTGTCGGGTTGATTCCAAGATCAGATGTCATAATTGCTTTCTCAATTGCTTTTACCATGGATGCTTCCCAAGGCTGGATCATGATCATACGTGCTTCCGGAACAGATACATTTGCAACCTGCTGAATTGCTGTCGGTGCACCATAGTAATCTACACGGATCTGATCCAGTACATGCGGGTTTGCACGACCTGCACGGATGGATGTGTACTCCTCCAGTAAGTTGTTGTAAGATTTCTGCATCTTTGTCTCATAAGGTTTGATTGTCTCGTTTGCCATATTTTAATCCTCCAATTTTTTTCTTTTTACCTTCTGATATTACTTATCTTATATGGATTATACGGTTACTTTCGTTCCGTTAAAATTGCCACTGATTGCTTTTACAATGCTGTTTTCTTCGTTTAAACCAAATACATACATCGGCATTTTGTTTTCCATGCTCAAGATGGATGCAGTCAAGTCAACAACAGCCAGCTGTTTATCGATAACTTCCTGAATGCTTACCTCATCGTAACGTTTTGCATCCGGGTTTGTCTTTGGATCACTGTCATATACACCGTCAATTGCTTTTGCAAGCAAGATAACGTCTGCCTCGATCTCGATGGCACGCAGAACAGTTGCTGTATCTGTGGAGAAATACGGATGACCAGTTCCACCTGCAAAAAATACAACCATTCCTTTTTCAAAATATTTGTTTGCACGGTCTTTGGAAAACAGTTTTGTAAAGGAACCGCACTCAAATGGTGTCAGTACATTTGTCTTCATTCCTACAGAACGGAAAATCTCAGATACATAAATGCAGTTCATAACAGTTGCAAGCATACCGATCTGATCAGCTTTTGTACGGTCGATGGTTTCGCTGGTACGTCCTCTCCAGAAGTTTCCTCCACCGATTACGATACCGACCTCTATTCCCTGATCTACTAACTGTTTTACCTGATTTGCAACAACAGTAACGGTTGCCTCATCAAAACCAAATTTTTTATCTCCTGCCAGCGCTTCTCCGCTCAGCTTCAGTAAAACTCTCTTCATAAGAATTCTGTCCTTTCTTTATTATTTACTTTCATTATTTCATTCATTACCTGTTACAGTTCTCTTGCGCTCATTATATCGTGATTTCATCACTCAATAATTTCGCCGTTCGTCAATAGTGAGCAAGCTCTCTATGGCTCTCTTGCGCTCATTATATCATACCTTTACATATTATGGTAGCGAAAATTACTCGCAGTAAACACCGCCGCATTTTTCAATACATGCCTTTGCCACTACGTTCATGGCGTCAATGTAAAAATCCGGATTCAGACTGTAATTGACATTTAATACAGACAACTCTGTACATGCAAGGATCACTGCATCGCAGCCCTGCTCACGCAGTTCATGCACCACATTCATAAACTGATGACGGTCACCTTTCTCGCCTCGTTTGATCTGTTCATAGATCAGGGACATGACATCTTTCTGACGCTCTTCAGACGGATATACCACTTCAATACCATATTTTTCCAGTGCTCTTTTGTACATACCACCCTTAACAGTTCCATCTGTTGCCATAACACCGACTTTCTTTCTGCCCCGTTCAGATGCGTAACGCGCAGTCTCCTCGATCATGTTGATGAATTTACCATTTGTCAGCTCCTGCAGACGGTCTGCAAAATAATGACAGGTATTACATGGAATTGCAAAATACTCACATCCAAACTGCTCCATACCACGGATATCTTTTGCAATAATATCCCAGAGATAATCCTGCTTTCCACACAAAATACATTCCGTACGATCCGGAATTGACGCATGGTTATAAATGAGAATGTCCAGATGCTCACGGTCATTGTTTACCGAAGTATTGTCGATAATCTTTTTATAAAAAAGCACCGTAGCTTCCGATCCCATTCCTCCTAAGATTCCTAATTTCTTTTTTTCCATATGCTTATGGTTTCCTTTCCTTTATAATAAAAGGGTATTGTTTCCTGCAAAAATGTATCATAACACACTTTTTCGCTTTCGACTATATCAAATCTGTTTTTCGGTGTCAACCACATGCATTTTTCCGGAAATAAACTTGTATAAATGGCTCATCTGGTATAAAATAATGCAGGAATGACAATAGAAATAATTGGAGGATTATAGATATGGAATTTAAAAACCAGCCATTCATACCAATGCTTTTTGGCGGTGACATCAATACATATAGTGTTGCCCGTGCATTTTATGAAGAATATCAGGTAAAAACCTATGTATTTGGAAAGTTTCCAAGTGGTCCGAGTTACAACAGCAATATCATTGAATACCATGCAGATTTAAAAATCGATACCGACGAAGTATTCATGCAGACCGTCCGCGATTTTGCTGCTGCACACGCAGATAAAACTGTACTTACCATCGGCTGCGGCGATTCTTATGTTGCACTGTGCAGCCGGCACAAAGACGAAATGCCGGAAAATGTCATTGCTCCATACATCGATTTTGAACTGATGGACAGACTGCAGCAGAAAGAACTGTTCTACCGTCTTTGCCGTGAGCACGACATTGATTTCCCGGATACCCTTGTATTCCGTTACGGCATGGATCTGGATTTTGAACTGCCGTTCTCTTTCCCGGTCATCTTAAAACCGTCCAATTCCGTTATGTACTGGGAGCATGAATTCCCAACACAGGAAAAAGTATACAAAATCGATAACGACAAAAAATTAAAAGACACCATCCGTCAGATCTACGATGCCGGATACACCGATTCCCTCATCATTCAGGACACCATTCCCGGAAATGACGAGTTCATGCGTGTACTTACCTGTTTCTCCGGCAAGGACAAAAAAGTAAAAATGATGTGCCTCGGACACGTTCTCTTAGAGGAGCATACCCCGCATGGTTCCGGTAACCATGCTGTCATCATCACGGAGCCACAGGAAGAACTGATGACAAAAGTCAAAGATCTGTTAGAGACCATCGGCTATGTCGGATTTTCCAATTTTGACATCAAATACGATGTCCGTGACAACCGCTATAAATTCTTTGAGATCAACACGCGTCAGGGACGTTCCAACTACTACGTGACAGGTTCCGGTTTTAATGTAGCCCGCTACTTCGTAGAAGAGTTTGTATACAACAAAGACATTCCGTTTAAAATTGCAAAAGACGAACACCTCTGGATGGTTGTACCAAAGGCAGTTGCACGCAAATATGTACATCAACCGGAAAACAAAGAAAAATTAAACCGGCTAATCCGGGAAGGCAAGGTTGTAAATCCTGTATTCATGAAAGGTGATTTCAACTTTAACCGTTGGCTGCGTATGGTTAAAAACCACTTCAGCCACTTCCGTAAATTCAAAACATACTACCACTAAAAACAGAGAGGAATACTTATGATTAACTATACACAGCAGGATTATCTGAATACCCTGACGGAGGCCGGTCTTGTGACAGACAGCAATCTGTACAGTCATGCCGTTGATTCCGTTCAGGGATTAACTTACAATTCCAAAGAGGCGGCACAGGGAACATTATTTGTCTGTAAAGGAGCTGCTTTTCGCCCAGAATATCTGACAGACGCAGTTTCCCGCGGTGCTGCCCTGTATGTCAGCGAACAGAAATTTGACCTGGATACAGAAGTTTCATACATTATAGTTTCTGATGTCAGAAAAGCAATGCCATACCTTGGCAAACTCTTTTATAACAATCCATCCAAAGACCTGAACCTGATTGGTGTCGGCGGAACCAAAGGAAAATCTACCACCGCCTATTATGTAAAAGCCATCGTAGATGACTATATGGCAAGCCTTGGCAAAAAAGAAAGCGCTGTCATCTCTTCCATTGATGTTTATGATGGTGTGACAAAAGTGGAATCCCACATTACCACACCGGAAAATATTGAACTGATGCAGCATTTCCGTAATGCCGTGGATTCCGGAATTGATTTCCTGGAAATGGAAGTATCCAGTCAGGCCTTAAAATACGACCGTGTAAACCAGATCATGTTTGACGCAGCGATCTTCCTGAATATTTCTGAGGATCACATCAGTCCGATCGAGCATCCGGATTTTGAAGATTACTTCTCTTCCAAATTAAAAATGTTCGCGCAGACAAAACATGCGCTGATCAATACAAACTCCGATTATTTTGAGCGTGTTGCAGAGGCTGCAAAAGCAGCTCCAAATGTAATTACATTCGGCACCAACGAAGGCAGTGATATTTACGGCTATGATATTGAAAAAGTAGACCACGAAATTCACTTCCGTGTAAAATGTGACCGCTTCGACGAGGCTTTCGCACTGACCATGCCGGGACTCTTTAATGTGGAAAATGCACTGGCAGCCATTGCTGCCGCTTATGTATTCAACATTCCGGTTGAGTTTATGAAATCCGGTCTGTACCGTGCACGTTCCTCAGGAAGAATGGAAACCTATATGTCTGCAGACAAGAATGTCATCGCTGTTGTAGACTATGCACACAACAAATTAAGCTTTGACAAACTCTTCTCTTCCACCAGAAAAGAGTATCCTGATTACGATATCATCTCCATTTTTGGCTGCCCGGGCAAAAAAGCAGTGATCCGCCGCCGTGACCTTGGAACCATTGCCGGTATGTACTCCAAAAAAGTATATCTGGTAGCAGAAGATCCGGGTGCTGAACCGGTAGAGCAGATTTCCAGAGACATTGCACAATATGTAGAAGCACAGCACTGTCCGTATGAAATGATCGAAGATCGTGGAGAAGCCATCCGTAAAGCAATTATGGAAGCAGAAGGAAAAACGATCCTGCTGATCACAGGAAAAGGAAATGAAACCCGTCAGAAATATGGCACCGAATATCTGGACTGCCCATCTGATGTGGAATATACAAAAAAATATCTGGCTGAGTACGATGCTGCTCATTAAAAAATGGCAAAGACGTTTTTAACGTCTTTGCCATTTTTATTCGATAACTTCTGTATCCTCCTGTACCGTAGGTTCTGCCTGCGTCTCAGGATAATATATATAATTGCATTTCAACACTTCACTTGACATTCCATTTTCATCGATTGCTACCAGAGATAAAATATTATTTCCCTCGGGGATATCAATTGGACCAGTATAGCGCGCTGAGTTTCTGGTCGGTGTGGTGTCACCCCAGGTATAATAAACAGTTGTTCCTGACGGAACGTGTACCGTAACGGTGGATGCCTGATGGAAAGTACCGCCATCCGGTGATACACTTGGTGTATCCGGCGCATCCAGTTCAATCACATACTTTGCCGATACCGGTTCACTATAATGACCATCTTTGTTCATAGCAACCGCTGTCAGCGTAGTTTTTCCCTGCTTTTCAATAGTAATGGCATCCTCATACAGCGTATCATCACTGGTCGGTGTGCTTCCATCCAGAGTATAATAAATTTTCAGACCTTTTCCTTTGACAGAAAGTATTACCTCCTGAAATTCATTATAATTACCGCCTTCCGGACTAACTGCCGGAGTTTCCACCAGATAATCATCAAACAATGCAAATATCTTCTGATCTGGTGCTTTCTCTTTCAATGCCAGAATCTGATCATAGGAATCCATAGAATCATATAATTCCAACAGGTACTTATAAGCATCTGCACAGCCCGGATCCTGATCGATCACCTGCAGAAATACCGTTTCTGCCTGATCGCTATCTTTCATCTGCACATAAATCTGTCCCTGAAGCAGCATGGCCTCCTGATTGTCCGTATCCAGCTGTAACGTATGATTTACATAGCTTAACGCACTGGTATAGTTCTTCTGGCTGAGTGCTTCATTTGCTTTCTTCAGCTGATAGCTTGCTGAATTCCGATGCTGATACTGCACCAGTCCAAATACAGCCACACAGGCAACTGCCAGCACGATCAGAAGGGGCAACAGCATTTTACGGCTTTTCTTCTTTTTTTTCTTTATTTCCTGCGGTCTTCTCTCTTTCTGTGGCTCCGCTTCTCCTGTTTTTGGCCGTTTTGCCGGCTGTCTGGCAGGATTTTTCTTTTCTCCGGAAACTTCCCCCTGTTCGACTTCTGACCCGCCCTCTGCAGTTTTCTGCTGTTCTTCTTCTTCCAGCATGGAACGCAGTAAATCATCTTCCAATATATTGATCTCCGTTACGATCTGCGCTTCCTGCCCACAATTGGAGCAGTATACACAGCCCGGACGAATCTCGGCACCACACTTCGCACACTTCATGTTTTGTCCCCTTAGCGCATTGTCTCCACACAGTTATTCATCAACATTGCGATCGTCATCGGTCCAACTCCGCCCGGAACCGGTGTGATTGCGCTAACATGCGGCTCTACCGCGTCAAAATCTACATCTCCGCAAAGTTTTTTGCCCCCAAGGCGGTGGATTCCGACATCAATTACAACTGCGCCCTCTTTGATATATTCTTCTGTGATAAATTTCGGTTTTCCGATGGCAACGATCAGGATATCTGCCTGTTTACACAGTTCCTTCAGATTTTTTGTTTTGGAATGTGCAATGGTAACGGTTGCGTTTTCACGCAGCATCAGCATAGCCATCGGTTTTCCAACGATATTGCTTCTGCCGACGATCACACAGTTTTTTCCTTCCATTTCCACACCAGAACGTTTCATCAACTGAATGACACCTGCAGGTGTACAAGGTAAAAATCCTTTGCTTCCGATCAGCATTGCACCTGCGCTTTGTGGATGGAATCCATCCACATCCTTTGACGGATTGATGGCAAGAATCACCTTTTCTTCATCAATATGAGACGGAAGCGGAAGCTGCACCAGAATTCCGTGTACTTCTTCCTTCTGATTCAGTTCCTGGATCAAATTCAACAGTTCTCCCTCTGTGGTCTCCTCCGGCAGCTCATATGATTCGGAACCGATTCCAATATATGCACAGGCATTTTTCTTATTGCGCACATATACGCTGGATGCCGGATCGCCGCCAACCTGGATAACGGCCAAGGAAGCTGTCTTTCCCTGCTGCGCCAGATCTGCTACTTCTGCTTTTAATTCATCTTTTATTTCCTGAGAAATTCTTTTCCCATCAATCAACTTTGCCATTCTGTTATGTTGCCTCCAAATCACTTTCATTACATCTATCTTCTGTCGATTCTCACAGTCTGAATTGGATATTCCGTTCCAATCCAAACCATGAGAATCTAAAAATTCATTTAGAACAAACCGGTGATCACGCCATCTGCGTTTACATCGATATTGTTTGCAGCCGGTACTTTTGGTAATCCCGGCATTGTCATGATCGCACCTGTCACAACTACCACAAATCCTGCACCGGCATTTGCATATACCTCACGGACATTAATCATAAATCCGCTCGGACGGCCGAGTTTATGCTGGTCATCAGACAGAGAATACTGTGTCTTTGCCATACATACCGGAAAATCTCCCATGCCAAGGTCTTCAATACGTTTTAATTCTTTATTTGCCGCATTCGAATAAGTTACACCGTCTGCGCCATAAATTTCTTTTGCGATCGTCTCAATTTTCTCTTTCAGAGATAATTTATCATCATATAATACTTTGAAGTTGCTCGCTTTATTCTCAAGGGCATCCAGCACTTTCTCAGCCAGCGCGATTCCACCTTCGCCGCCTTTTTCCCATACTTCAGAAAGTGCGAACTCACAACCACGTTCTTTACAGAACTGCTCGATATAATCAAGTTCTGCCTGTGTGTCTGTTGCAAACGCATTTAATGTCACAACAACCGGAACGCCGAATTTCTGAAGGTTCTCGATATGTTTCTCAAGGTTTACAATACCTACTTTTACTGCCTCCAGATTTTCCTCAGCCAGATCTGCTTTTGCCACACCGCCATTGTATTTTAATGCACGAACCGTTGCGACCAGAACGACTGCATCCGGTTTCAGTTCTGCCATACGGCATTTAATATCAAAGAATTTCTCTGCGCCAAGGTCTGCACCGAACCCTGCCTCTGTGATGGTGATATCTGCCAGTTTCATTGCTGTCTTTGTAGCACGCACACTGTTGCAACCATGTGCAATATTTGCGAATGGTCCACCGTGTACAATGGCCGGTGTATGCTCCAGAGTCTGAATAAGGTTTGGTTTCAGGGCATCTTTTAACAGCGCAGCCATAGAACCTGTTGCCTGCAGATCATCTGCAGTTACCGGTTTTCCTTCAAAAGAATATGCAACGATCATGCGGCCAAGTCTGCGTTTTAAATCTTCCATATCGTCAGCCAGACATAACACAGCCATAATCTCAGATGCTACTGTGATAACGAAATGATCTTCCCTTACCATTCCGTCCATCTTGCTTCCGAGTCCGACAACGATGTTACGAAGTACACGGTCATTCATATCCAGACAACGTTTCCATACAACCTGTCGTGGGTCGATACCAAGCTGATTGCCCTGCTGAATGTGGTTATCCATCATTGCTGCAAGCAGGTTGTTTGCTGATGTGATTGCATGAAAATCACCGGTAAAATGAAGGTTCAGATCCTCCATCGGTACAACCTGTGAATATCCGCCTCCTGCAGCTCCGCCTTTGATACCAAAACATGGTCCAAGGGACGGCTCTCGTAAGGCAAGAATCGCCTTTTTCCCCATTTTGCAAAAAGCCTGTGCCAGTCCGATACTTGTGGTTGTCTTTCCCTCTCCAGCCGGTGTCGGATTGATTGCAGTCACCAGTACCAGCTTTCCATCCGGGCGATCCTGTACACTCTTGATCAGATCATCGCTTAATTTTGCTTTGTACTTTCCGTATAATTCGAGATCATCCTCACTGATTCCGATCTGCTCAGCCACCTTCACGATTGGCTCCATCACTGCTTCCTGTGCAATTTCAATGTCTGTTTTCATTGGTATACCTCCTACTAATTTATAAATTGAACATAATGTTCAAAACTGTTTTTACTCTCAAATATATCATGGGCAGTTTTTAACTGCACCCCCGCTTATTTCAATCTTTCACATATATCTGTCTGCCTCTAATTTCAAGAATGCCCTCGGCATTCTTGCTGCTCACCACCTGCAGGTGGGAGTCATCTCACATCTGATATAACAAACACTTTCCAGGATACTCTGCACCTAATCGTCGCTTCCACTCAGTACCTGTTGGAACTCCTCCAGGTTCATCAGAACACGCCGTGGCTTGGTTCCTTCCTCAGGACCGACAACCCCTGCTTCCTCAAGCTGATCCATAATTCTTGCTGCGCGGTTAAAACCAATTTTAAACATACGCTGCAGCATACCGATGGATCCTTTTTCTTTTTCTATAATGAACTTACCGGCATCTGCAAAATAGGCATCCCGGTCATCCGTCGAATTGATAAAACCACTGCCACCACCGATGCTGTTCTCAGAAGTATTTACTTTTTCCTCAACCTCTGCATTATAAGCTACCTGACCATTTTTTTCAATAATATATTCTACAACATCTGATACTTCTTTGTCTGTCACAAAGGCACCCTGCACACGCAGCGGCTTCTGATAGTTCTGCGGATAAAATAACATATCACCTTTTCCAAGCAGTTTTTCCGCACCGTTCATGTCCAAAATTGTTCTGGAATCCACGCCGGATGTAACGGCAAATGCAATACGTGACGGCATGTTTGCCTTGATCAGTCCGGTGATGACATTAACAGAAGGACGCTGTGTGGCAATGACCAGATGCATACCTGCGGCACGTGCCAGCTGTGCCAGTCGGCAGATAGCATCCTCCACGTCATTGGAAGCTACCATCATAAGGTCTGCCAATTCATCTACGATAATGACGATCTGTGGCATCTTTTTCGGCTTGTCCTCTCCCGGAAGATCCTGAATGGACTCTACTTTTTTATTATACCCCTTCATATCACGGACACCGTATTTCTGGAAAGTCTGATAACGTTCCATCATCTCGGAAACTGCCCAGTGAAGCGCACCAGCTGCCTTTTTCGGATCTGTCACCACCGGAATCAGCAAATGCGGAATACCGTTGTATACACTCAGTTCTACCACCTTCGGGTCAATCATGATCAGTTTTACTTCATCCGGTTTTGCCTTGTACAGAATACTCATAATAATGGTATTGATACAAACGGATTTACCGGAACCGGTGGCACCTGCGATCAGTAAATGCGGCATTTTTGCAATATCCGCTACAATGACATGTCCGGCAATATCTTTACCGGTACAGAATGAAATTTTCGATGCATGATCCTGAAATTCTCTGGATTCCACTAAATCACGGAAGGCAATGGTCACATTCTCTTTATTTGGTACCTCAATACCGATGGCTGATTTACCAGGAATCGGTGCTTCAAAACGGATATCCGGAACAGCCAGATTCAGTTTGATATCATCTGCCAGTCCAAGGATCTTGCTTACTTTTACGCCCATTTCCGGCTGAATCTCATACTGCGTAACAGTAGGTCCGCAGATGACATTGGTTACTCTTGCATTGACACCAAAATTTGTCAGTGTCATCTGAAGTTTTGCGGACATTTCCTGCAGATGCTGTCTGGAATCTCCAGTCATATTTGGATCACCTTTCTGCAACAGTGAAATCTCCGGGAATACATAAGTTCTTGCGACATTTTCCGCATGCTCTGCAATTTCATCCCGCACATCGGCAATCTCCTGTTCCACCTGCTCCGCAGACTGCTTTGGCTGACCGGCACGATGTGATTTCTTTTTCATTTCCGACTGTACGTCTGCCTCCGGTTCCGGAACAGCAGCGTCCTGTACCTGAATCTTCGGCTGCGATGCTGCTTTTGGCTGTATTTCCATTCTTGCCAATTTCTGCGGCTCCTGATAAGGATCCTGTTCTCCGGACAAATGAATCTCTGGCTGCGGATGCTGTGCCCAGAAATCATCTGACTGCGCCTGGGTGATATCCCCAGACTCCTGAACCGGCACATCTTGTACCGTTGGTATATCCACTTTGGAAGCATTTCGCGCCGTCTTGTTCTTTTTCGCAGTTTCTTTCGGATCCAGAGATAACTCTGTCAGATTATCTGTTCCTTTTTCTTCCGTCTGCTGCGGATAAATCTTTGTATCCAATGCCACACCAGACACTTTACGATCCATTCTGCGTTTTTCTTCTGCTGTTCTTCGCTCTTCCCTACGGACAGAACGCTCTCTGCTGCGTTCCTGTGCTCTTGTTTTTCTCCGGGCTGCATCGACTCTGGCAGATTCATATACTTTTCTGCCGCCTTTGGATACTCCCTTAAAGAAAGAACGTTCTGTCAGCAATACCACGCATACCACAAGAATCAGCAAATCCAGCACCACCGCACCCATCATACCGAAACTTTTGGTAAACAGGATTCCGATCAGTCCTCCGATGACACCGCCTCCGGTATGCTTTCCTGCACATTCTATGTATAAAGCCGTCACCTTGTGTGGCGCCTGATCCCACCAGCACACAATATGTGCAAACACACATAAAAAAAGGAACAGCAGAACACCGGCTGTCACTTTCATAATTACCCGTCCGGAGTAGGCAGGCCCTCTCCGACTGTTCTGCCGGTTGGAAACCAAAAAGGCTGGAATCAGAAACAGTGGAATTGGAAACAGATATGCCAATACGCCAAACAATCCAAAGGAAACGTTGCTGAACGCATTTCCGACCACTCCGCCTTTTCCGATATTTCCAATAAAGAGTAAAATAGTCAGCGCCAGGAACGCAAAAAGCAGCAATTCTGCACGCCATGTAAATGTCTGCACAGAACTGCTCTGTTTCTTCCTTGCTGTGGTTGCTTTTTTACCGGATGTCTTTTTCCGAGTTGATGTTTTTTTCTGAGTTGCCATATAAAACCTTTCTAACTTCCATGTTCTCCCCTGTCTAAGCCGTCACAAAATATCCGATAATGGAGATTGCGCCCACAATCAGACAGTAGATAGAAAAATATGTAAATTTTCTTTTCTTCACGATCATAAGCATCGCTTTAATACAGATATATCCGACAACCGCTGCGATCAACATGCCAATGGCATAAATACCGATCTGGGATTTGTCGATTGCTGCACTTCCGATATCTTTCAACTGCAGTACCATGGCCCCAAGGATTGCCGGAATTGACATGATGAAAGAATACTTTACTGCAAATTTGCGGTCAAATCCACTGAGAGTACACGCTGTAATGGTGGTACCGGATCTGGAAATACCCGGCAGGGTTGCGATTCCCTGACAGATACCAACGATAAACGCATTCGCATAGCTGACCTGTTTCGGTTTCTTGTGACCTTCCGGAACATGATCACAGATAAACAACAACAATGCAGTGATGATCAGGCAAATGCCCGGCACAAACAGGATTTCGGATGCGGCAGTCACAAGATCGGATGCCACAAATCCGAGAATACCCGTTGGAATCGTCGACACGATCACAAGCATAACAAATTTTCGATAACCATTGTGTATCACATGACGGTATACGCCCTGTCCCCTTTTTCCGATCAGAACCGTAAGGTTATAGATACAGTCTACAACCATGCCGATAAATTCTTTGACCAGATGTATGATATCTTTATAATAGACGATACATACCGCAAGCAGCGTACCTACATGAAGCATTACATCAAACAAAAGTCCTGTATCCGTATTGACATTAAATAAAATTTTAAAAAGTGCCAGATGTCCGGAACTGCTTACCGGCAGAAACTCTGTCAGCCCCTGGATCAGTCCCATCAGCACAGATTGTAATAACGACATCAGTCCTAACCTCTTCTTTCGTATAGAATACTGTTAGCATAACACATTTTTTCGCCCATGTCATCTCTGATTTTCCAAGTCTTCATTGATCATAAAATGCAGTCTGCACATGGCCTCGCCGATGCCTCCCACTTCATTGATGATTCCTTCTTCCACCGCCTGATGTCCTACCAGTATCGTTCCGAGATCTTTCGTCATCATACTTGTATTCAGCATCAGTTCCTCGATCCGTTTCCGGTCTGTCTGACTATGCGCTGCGATAAACCCGGTAATCCGATCCTGCATCTGTTGAAAATAATCATAGGTCTGCGGCGCCCCGATCACCGTTCCACTCATTCGAACCGGATGAATGACCATGGTCCCTGTCGGAACAATGAATGAATAGTCTGCAGCGACCGCTAAAGGTACGCCAATAGAATGGCTGCCTCCCAGCACCAGCGACACCACCGGCTTACTTAAAGACGCAATCATCTCCGCAATAGCCAGCCCTGATTCTACATCTCCTCCCACAGTATTTAACAGCACAAGCAGCCCGTCCACAGTCCGGTCATCCTCCACTTCTGCCAGCTTTGGCAGCACATGCTCGTATTTCGTTGTTTTTGTATTAGCAGACAGACATTCATGTCCCTCCACTTCTCCAATCACAGACAACAGTTGGATTTTATGCTGTTGCCGGTTATCGTTCATCTCAAACTGTCCGTATTCCTTTAATTCCTGATCCCTGACTTCTTTCTTTTCTGACATTGCACCATTCCTCCAATATTTTTTAGAAGTATGTGCAGTTATCAAAAAAATATGCCCACACTATCTTTTTCATAATGTGGGCATATCAAATCTTTTTTCTTGATTTTCCTTCTCTAAAAACCTTGATCTATTTTTAATAGAATATTTCTATCGCAGGATATTTTTCTGTACTTTTCCAATCAGATTATTTCTGTTCGATCAGATAACTATATAATCCTTCATAACGTCCAGCTGAAACTTTCCAAGAGAAGTCTTTTGCCATGCCACGGTCAACGATCTGATTCCACTGACGCTTGCGTTCGAAGAATATTTTCTTAGAGTAGTTGATCACGTTAAGCATATCTTCACCGTTGTAATTCGTGAAGGAGAAGCCTGTACCGGTGTTCTCATACTCGTTATATGGCTCTACGGTATCTTTCAGTCCGCCTGTCTCGCGCACAATTGGCACGGTTCCATAACGGAAGGCCATCATCTGTGTCAGACCACACGGTTCAAATCTGGACGGCATCAGGAATGCATCTGCGGATGCATATAATTTCTGAGCCAGATCAGAATCATAGCAGATATTTGCAGAAACACGGTCACCATATTTCCATGCAAAATGGCGGAACATGTTTTCATAACGTTCCTCACCGGTTCCGATCACAACAAACTGTGTATTGTCATCCAGAATCCGTTCAAATACATAATCAACCAAATCCAGGCCTTTCTGATCTGTCAGACGGGAAATCAGACCGATCATATATTTCTTCTTGTCTACGGTCAGACCAAGCATTTCCTGTAATTTTACTTTGTTTTCCACTTTTTTCTTGCGGAAATTGTCACGATTGTAATTTACGAACAGCTTCGGATCTGTCTCCGGATTGTAAATATCATAATCAATACCGTTTACAATACCCTGCATATCAAAATGGCGGGCAGAAAGCAGACCATCCAGTCCTTCTCCATAGTACGGTGTCTGAATCTCCTGTGCATAAGTATCACTGACAGTTGTGATATAATCCGCGTACACCAGTCCGCCCTTCAACATATTGGCATCTTTCTGGAACTCCAGCTTATCCGGTGTAAACAGATTTTTCGGGAAACCGGTCAGTCCCATCATGGTCTTGACATCCCAGATACCCTGGAATTTCAGATTATGGATCGTCATAATGGTCTTCATACCCCAGAAGAACATATCGCCCTGAAATTCTGTTTTCAAAAATACCGGAATCAGACCAGCCTGCCAGTCATGACAGTGGATCAGATCTGGCTGGAAGCCGATCAGTGGAAGCATGGATAATACCGCTTTGTCAAAAAACGTAAATTTCTCAATATCGTAACGGATATCTCCATATGGAAGGAAACAGTTAAAATATTCCTGATTGTCAATGAAATAATAAGTGATTCCATCCAGCTCATATTTCAAAACACCGACATATTTGCTCGGTACGTAAGGACCTGTTCCCATATAAAAATGCGTTACATATTCAAACTGATTCCGGTATTTTTCCGGAATGCAGGAATAATTCGGTATTACAACACGAACGTCCCACTCGTTTTTATCAAACTGTTTTGGGAGTGCTCCGCATACATCTGCAAGACCTCCGGTTTTGATAAATGGCACACATTCTGAAGCAGCAAATAAAACCTTTTTCATTTTGAACCCCCTGACTCTAGTTCCGGACTTGTGCCCGGTCTGCATTCAAATTTATTGTTTATATTATACCATAGTACCGAACTAATGTAAAAGGTCAGTTACAAAATCACACACAAAAAAATGACCAATGCCTTTTTTGCAACATTGGTCATCGTATGGTTATTCTTTTTTATAAAGCGGACATTCACAATCCACTTTTGCTACTTGTTCATGAACTATTCTGCGTTCAATTACTCATCCCAGTTATGATATACCTGCTGTACATCATCATCTGCATCCAGCAGATCAAGGATTTTGTTGATGCAGTACAAATCCTGCTCGTCTGTCAGTTCAACGTAAGTCTGAGGAATCATAGTAACCTCAGCGCTTGCCATCTCGATACCGGCATCTTCTAATGCCTGTCTTACTTCGCTGAAGGAATCCGGATCAGTAATGATCTCGAAGCTGTCCTCTTCCTCATTGAAATCTTCTGCGCCTGCATCTAAAGCAGCCATCATCAGGTCATCTGCGTCCATATCGCAGTTTTCTTTATCAATGATAATCTGACCTTTTTTGTCAAACATGTAAGATACACAACCCGGTGTTCCTACATTTCCTTTTCCTTTTGTAAACGCATTTCTTACGTTTGCTGCTGTACGGTTTTTGTTGTCTGTCAGCGCATCAACAATAATTGCTGTACCGCTCGGGCCATATCCTTCATAAGAAACATACTCATAGTTTACGGAGTTTGCATCTCCGGCAGCTTTTTTGATACCACGATCGATGGTATCGTTTGGCATGTTATTTGCTTTTGCTTTTGCGATAACGTCACGAAGTCTGCTGTTATTTGCAGGATCCGGACCGCCTTCCTTTACTGCTACTGCAATCTCACGTCCGATAATGGTAAAGATTTTTCCTTTTGCAGCATCATTTTTTTCTTTTTTATGTTTAATATTTGCAAACTTTGAATGTCCTGACATCTTTATCTCTCCCTATCTTATTTTTTCAAAACTATCGACCATTATAGCACACTGTCTCTATTCTGACAAGGCTTGTTTCTCTTCCTGTTCCGGTTCTTTTGTCACACGGACAGTACGGATTACTTTATGTTCCACCATCAACACATCAAACCTGTAACCGTAAGCTTCCACCTGATACGTTTCTCCGTTCACCGGAATTTTATTGATCCTGGAGATTAAGAATCCACTTAAGGTGTCAAAATCTTCTGTTTCTTCACTCTGAATATCCAGAAGTTCACACACCTCATCGAAATCCGTCATTCCGTCGATAATATAACTTCCGTCCGATTCCTCAACAATCTGCTCTTCCTCTGCATCGTGTTCGTCAAAAATATTTCCGACAATCTCCTCAAGAATATCTTCCATGGTCACCAGTCCGGATGTCTGTCCATACTCATCCACTACAATCACCATATGAATTTTCTGAGACTGCATATTTTTAAAAAGCACATCAATATTCCGGGTTTCCGGAATAAAAGAAGCCGGCCGGATCAGATCATTGATCTTCGTCAGCTTCCGTTCCATATTGGATGGATCCTGCATCTGATTTAAAATATCTTTAATATGTATGATACCGATAATATTATCAATATCATCCAAATAGACCGGATAGCGTGAATATCCCATATCGCGTATTTCCGCAAGCACATCCTGCAGCGTACATGTACTGTCCAATGCCGTGATCTGTTTGCGATGGGTCATGATATCTTTCGCTTCTTTCTGATCCAGCGTAAAAATATTGTTAATCATCTCCGCTTCGCTTTCTTGCAGAACACCATTTTCATGTCCTTCATTGACCATGGACATGAGTTCCTGTTCTGTCAGATCTTCACCACTGCCACGTCGTCCTTTTCTAAATATTTTTTTTAATCCTTTTCCGATTGTATTTAACGGACTATCGTCTTCCTCCATTATCTCATATTCCTCCTATGTACTTCACAGTTCCAGACTGATCCGCAATGCTTTTCCAACTTTTTCCATAATCTCACTGTCAAGATGACAGATTTTATCTTTTAGCCGTACCTTGTCAATGGTGCGCAGCTGCTCCAGCAAGATCACAGAATCTTTCACCATATGGTAACGAGCTGCGCTCAGTTCAATATGTGTCGGCAATTTTGCTTTGTTCATCCGCGACGTAATAGCCGCACAGATCACCGTGGGGCTGTGCCGGTTCCCGATATCATTCTGAATGATCAGCACCGGACGCACACCACCCTGTTCCGATCCCACCACCGGGCGCAGATCGGCATAATAAATATCTCCTCTTCGAATCAACATGTTACACACTCCATCTGTTCAGGTTGTTTTCATTCTTCCCTCATTTCAGCGTGTGTATTCTATTTTCCGGAGAATTTTTTCTGTACTTATTTCCGTTTTACATAAACCCTCGGAATTCGTTTATTCAGGTCACAGGCAAATTCATAATTAAACCGACCGGACAGATCTCCGAGTTCTTCTAATGTAATGCACTCGGCACCATCCCGTCCGATCAGAGTCACCTCATCGCCCGGACACACATCCGCAATATCTGTCACATCCACCATCATCTGATCCATGCAGACTCTTCCACAGATGGCAGCACGTTTTCCATGGATCAGCACATACCCCTTATTGGACAGACTGCGCGGATAACCGTCCGCATATCCTACCGGCACCGTTGCAATCCGCATCGTTTTTTCTACTTCAAACGTACCACCATAACTGATGATCCGTCCCGGCTCCAGTTCTTTTACATGAACCACATGACTCTTTAAGGACAACAACGGCCGCAGGTCGATATTGTCTTTTTCCACCTCATCGGATGGCCAGAGACCATATAAAATAATGCCTGCACGGACAATGTCTTTGTTATACTCCGGCAGATCCACGATTCCCGCACTGTTTGATACATGATGAATCGGAATGGATACCTGGCGTTCCTCCAGCCACTCAATCATTTGATCATAAGCATCTGCCTGTTTCTTTGTAAATGCCTTATCTGTTTCATCTGCCTTTGAAAAATGAGTAAAGATCCCTTCTATCATAATATTCGGCAGCTTCGCGATCTGTGCTATCTCATCCGCAGCCTGTTCTGTTACCTGAAAACCGATCCGGCTCATTCCGGTGTCCAGCTTGATATGAATCTTGCAGATTTTGTTCTGTCTTACGGCTTCTTCTGACAGCTGCTTGGCACGAATCAGAGAAAAAACTGCCGGACGCAGATTTTCTTTTACTATCTGCTCATCATATTCCGGAAAGGTATAGCCAAGGATCAGAATCGGTTTTTTTATTCCGTTTCCGTAAAGTTCCTCTGCCTCCTCAGGTGTGGCTACTGCGTAGCCCCAGACATCCTCACGCTTCTCCATAACTTCAGCCAGCGGAACTGCTCCATGTCCGTAACCGTCCGCCTTTACAACAGCAATAATCTTTGTGCCGTCGCTGATACAGCGATGTATTTCATCTAAATTATGTGTCAATGCATCCAGATCAATGTCTGCACTTATTCTACGATATTCTATCATTCCTTTGTGTCCTCCTGTTTCCGCAACACATCTATGATTCCTTCCACAATATCACTGGCCATCATTGCATAGTGGCCGTATTTCGGTACTGCCGCATCTCCCGCCAGTCCATGTATGTAAACACCCAGAGCTGCTGCCATCTCCGGATCGAGTTTCTGTGCCAGCAAGGCACCGAGCACACCGCTTAACACATCTCCTGCTCCGGCTGTCGCCATACCATGATTTCCACTCAGGTTTAGAAAACAAGTGCCATCTTTGCATGCTGTCACGGTCCGGGCATCCTTCAAAACAACGGTGATCTGATGCTTCTTTGCAAATTCCACTGCTGTCTGCACCAGTTCATCCTGAATCTCTGAAATCGACCGTCCCGTAAGTCGGGACATTTCACCAAGATGTGGTGTAATGATCATCTCTGTCTCTATTTCACTCCACCATTCCGGATGTTTTGCCAGTATATTCAAAGCATCTGCATCGCACAGACACGGGATTCGCACCTGTCGGATCAGTTCATGTAACATGCGTTCTGCCAGTGCAGACTGGCCCATGCCCGGTCCTGCCACAACAACGTCCGCCCAGTATAATTGTGTTTCTACAAATTCTACCACATCTGTCCCGTCATTGTAAACCGCCAGAACAGCCTCAGGCACCTGTTCCTGTAAAATCAGGCGATTTTCTTCTACGGTGGCTACCCGGACCAGACCACATCCCATTCTGTAAGCCGCTTTCGCCGCAAAAATTGCAGCTCCAGCCATCTGTTCGGAGCCCGCCAGTATAAGCAGTTTTCCATAGCTTCCTTTATTTGAATGGGATTTTCGTTTTGGCAAAAGCTTCAGGTCAGCCGGTTCCAGCACACACATCTGCGGCTTCAAGTCAAACAAGCTCTGCTCATCGATTCCAATATCTGCCACCTTCAGTTCTCCAGTGTACTCCATTCCCGGATACAGAAGCTGGCCTCGTTTTGCAAATCCAAACGTTACCGTCAGGTCTGCTTCGAAAGCAATTCCAAGCACCTGACCGGTACTTCCGGATACACCGGAAGCAATATCGATAGCTGCTTTATAAGCCTTCATCTCATTCATCTGAGCCAGAATATCCGCATATTTTCCAGATACCTCCCGGCACAGGCCAATGCCAAAAATAGCGTCCGCCACCACATCCCAGTTCTGTCCAAAGGCTTCGCTGACATCGCAGAACGGTACGCCGTAATTCTCTGCGATCTGCATCTGGCGCGCAGTCTCCGTGGTCATTTTTTCACGATTTCCAACAAAACAGATAAACACCTGATATTTTTTCAAAAACAGTAAACGCGCAACGGCAATCCCATCTCCGCCATTATTTCCCGCTCCACAGACTACAAGTACCTTGGTTTTCGGATTTGGATAACGGCTGGTGATCTCCCGTGCTGCTGTCAGAGCTGCCCGCTCCATCAGTACTGCTGAAAGCATGCCTCTGCGCTGCATGGTATTTTCATCACACTGTTTCATTTCATGACTGTCTAAGATATATTTCATACGATTTTTCCCTTCTGCCATATACTGCCTAATTGCAGAATCACGCACCAAGCCTCACGTGTGTTCGACTTGAATTTTTCACATCAGCAGTGCTCCACAATCAGCAAAATGCGCTCTGTCCATAGAACAAAGCGCATTTTATAACTTCTCATTGACGTTTATTTATTTCTCATCCTGTCTGCGAACAATGTTATAGGACAGTTGCATTAAGCTGTCAGACAAATGAACATTTTCTACTACTACATCATCCGGAAGTTCCAGATCCAGATGTGCAAAATTCCAAATAGCATGAATTCCGAGTTCCACAAGTTTCTCCGCTGCCTGCTCTGCTTTTTCCTTCGGCAAAGTCAGAACTGCAATATCTACACGCTGTGTTTTTAAAAACTCCGGAAGTTCATCCATCATATGTATCTCAATACCACGGACAGATAACCCTGCCAGTGCCGGATTGACATCAAACAATCCTGTAATAACAAATCCTCTTTTTTCAAATTTAACATAATTTGCCAGCGCCTGTCCCATGTTACCAGCTCCGACAACGATGATATTATGCTGCCTGTCAAGTCCGAGAATCTTTCCAATTTCTTCATACAAATACTGCACATTATAGCCGTATCCCTGTTGGCCAAATCCGCCAAAATTATTCAGATCCTGCCGAATCTGTGATGCTGTGACTTTCATACGGACACTGAGTTCATTGGATGAAATTCTCTCTACTCCGGCATCCAGCAACTCTCCCAGATAACGATAATACCGGGGCATACGTCGTATGACAGCCTGCGAAATTTCCTTTTGCATTGTTCCTATACTCCTCCAAAACCATCTGCAGTTTTCTGCAGTCATCTATGGTCATTATATACACATAAATTCTTTTTGTCAATTTTTTATCAATCAGATGCCAGTTCTTCCCATTCCTCATACAACTGATCGAGCTTTTCCTGTACTTCTACCTGCTCACTGTGCAGTTTTCCCAGCTTTGCGGAATTTGTTGCCACCGCCGGATCCTGAAACTGTTCGTCAAGTGCTGCCAGCTTTTCTTCCAGAGTCTCAATGTCAGCTTCGATTTTTTTCACACGGTTCTGAATCTTACGTTTTTTCGCCTGTTCTTCCTTCTGAGACTGCCAGTCTGTCTTACCCATGGACACTTCTTCATTGTTTACTGCTGACTCTGTCTCAGAAGAGATCAGATATGCCCGCTCATTTGTTTCTTTTTTCTCCAGATAATAATCGTAGTTACCGATATAATTAACGAGACTATGCTCTGTCAAGTTCAGGATACGTGTTGCTGTCCGGTTAATAAAATAACGATCATGGGATACAAAAAGCACGGTACCCTCATAACGGTTCAGGGCAGACTCCAGAATCTCTTTAGATGCGATATCCAAATGGTTTGTCGGCTCATCCAAGATCAGGAAGTTTGCTTCAGAAAGCATCAGCTTTGCCAGTGACAGACGGCCGCGCTCACCACCGCTCAGATCACTGACACGCTTGAATACATCATCCTCAGTAAACAAAAATGCCGCCAGAATGTTTCGAATACGGGTCTGTGTCAGCTTCGGATAATCATCCGCGATCTCCTCCATCAGTGTTTTTTCCATATGGAGCACCTGCTGCTCCTGATCGTAATAACCGATTTTCACATTTGTACCAAGAGTAAAGGAACCTGCATCTGCATTCACTTTTTCATTTAAAATCTTCAAAATGGTTGTCTTTCCGGTTCCGTTCTGTCCGATCAGTGCCACGCGCTCTCCGCGCTTGATCTCAAAAGAAATATCCTGAAACAGTTTCTTATTCTCATATGCCTTCGACAGACCTTCCACCCGCAGCACATCGTTTCCGCTGATAATAGAAGGTGTCAATGTCATATGCATCTCAGACTTTTCTTCCTGCGGTTTTTCTAAAACATCAATTTTTGCCAGCTGTTTTTCACGGCTCTCTGCACGTTTGATAGATTTCTCGCGGTTAAATGATTTCAGTTTTTCAATGACTGCTTCCTGATGCTTGATCTCACGCTGCTGATTATAATAAGCACGCAGTGCTTCCTCTCTTGCAAAAGCAGCTTTTGCTGCATAATCCGTATAATTGCCATCGTAAACTGCAGATTTATGCATGCTGATCTCAACAACTTTCGTCACGATCCGATCCAGAAAATAACGGTCATGGGCAACGATCACAACTGCCCCTTTATAATTCAGCAAAAATGTCTCCAGCCACTGAATAGATTCGATATCCAAATGGTTTGTCGGCTCATCCAGCAGAATGATATCCGGACGCGTCACCAACAGACGTGCCAGAGATACACGGGTTTTCTGTCCACCGGACAGTTCATTGCAGTGTTTTTCAAAATCATCCTCGGAAAATCCAAGACCTTTTAAAACCCCGGAAACCTCACTGCGGTAAGAATAACCGTCTCTTGCTTCAAACTCATGCAGCAGCTTATGATAATGTTCCATATAGGCTTCCATATCCTCTTTTGATACGGACTGCATTCCTTCTTCCAGCTCACGGATTTTCTGTTCCATATCAATGAGCTGGCGTTTTCCTTCCAGAACCGCCTCATAAATCGTCCGCTCATCTGCGATATCCTGATGCTGCGCCAGATAGCCCAGCGTCTTTCCTTTTGCAAGGGTTACCGTACCTTCATCTGCCGGCAGTTCCCCAACGATAATTTTCAACAGTGTGGATTTTCCGGCACCGTTAATTCCTACAATCGCCACTTTTTCCTGATCTTCCACATGAAAACTCACATTTCGGATCACCGGATCCACACCAAATGATTTACTGATATTTTGACATGCTAAAATCATATGTTTCTTCCTCACCTTAAAAATGGAATCCTGCAGATCGCAGGATTCCTGTGTTTCTTTTTTCTTCGAATAAATATTCCTTCCTGTCAGATAAATTTCACTCTTTTTGTTTTCATCTGACTCAGAATCATTATCCATATTTGGCAAATTGCAAAATCAACGGATAAACTAACACTGTGCTTTTTCATACACACTCATACTTATGCGTACATTTTCTCCAGTGTTTTTCGAATTGCTTTGATAAAATCAAGGCTGTTTAATACAACCGGGTTCTCTAATTCTGTAATTAATGCCAAGTCTTTTGTCATTTTACCAGATTCTATTGTATCAATACAAGCTTTTTCCAGATTATCTGCAAATTTTACTAATTCCGGCAGATTGTCAAGTTCGCCACGTTTGCGTAATGCACCCGTCCATGCAAAAATAGTTGCTACGGAGTTGGTGGAAGTCTCCTCACCGGCCAGATGTTTGTAATAGTGTCTCATAACAGTTCCGTGAGCAGCCTCATACTCGTATACGCCGCTTGGGGAAACCAGTACAGAAGTCATCATAGCCAGAGATCCGCATGCGGAGGAGATCATATCACTCATAACATCGCCATCATAGTTTTTGCAGGCCCAGATAAATCCGCCCTCAGCTTTCATAACACGGGCTACCGCATCATCGATCAGTGTGTAGAAATACTCAATGCCTGCTGCCTCAAATTTTTCTTTATATTCTGCATCATAGATATCCTGGAAAATATCTTTGAATGTGTGGTCATATTTTTTTGAAATCGTATCTTTTGTTGCAAACCAAAGATCCTGTTTCATATCCAGTGCATAGTTGAAACAGCTTCTTGCAAAACTCTCGATGGATTTGCAAATATTGTGCTGTCCCTGAACCACACCTGCACCTGTAAAATTATGTACTAATTCTCTTACTTCTGTACCATCTTCTGCAGTGTAAACCAGTTCTACCTTTCCCGGACCCGGAATTTTCATTTCAGAAGCTTTGTATACATCACCGTAAGCATGACGGGCAATGGTGATCGGTTTTTTCCAGTTCTTTACACATGGATCAATGCCTTTCACCTTGATCGGTGTACGGAATACCGTTCCATCCAGAATTGCACGGATGGTTCCGTTCGGGCTCTTCCACATTTCTTTTAAGTTATACTCTTTTACACGGGCAGCGTTTGGTGTGATAGTTGCACATTTTACAGCTACGCCGTATTTCTGTGTGGCATAAGCAGAATCAAAGGTTACTTTGTCATCTGTCTCATTTCTGTACTCCAGTCCCAGGTCATAATACTCTGTCTTCAGGTCTACAAACGGAAGTAATAACTCGTCTTTGATATACTGCCAGAGGATTCTGGTCATTTCATCTCCGTCCATCTCAACTAAAGGTGTTGTCATTTTAATTTTTTCCATGGTAATTATCCTCCAATCCTTAATTCCTGTTGCTCTCGTTTTCTTTTTGGGATTCCTGCAGCAGATTGTCCCAGCCACAGTGATCAATATTTTCAATGGTTCTCATAATGTGCTGATTTGCCAGCATCTGTGCTTTCTCCGGATCGTGGTCATGAATCGCCTGGGCGATCATGCGATGCTCGTCATTTGATTTTTCAGAACGCTCTTTTGATTTCAATGTCATCCTGCGCACCCGCTGCACATAATTATGAAAATCTGTCAGAACTCCTGCCAGCACCTTGCTTCCAGATGCCTGATACAATGTCTCATGAAACTTATTATCCAATTCAAATACCTGACTGCTATGTCCCTTCGACACATGAAACTCTGTCAGATATACAATTTCTTCCAGTTCCTCAATCTGCTCCGGAGTAGCTTTTTTTGCTGCCCACTTAGCACACAAGCCTTCCATCACAGACCGTATCTCATAAATATCGTTCAGATCTTCTTTGGAAAATCCGGTGACATGCGCTCCCTTATTCGGCGTGATCGTGACAAGTCCCTGAAGTTCCAGCTGACGCAGTGCCTCGCGCACCGGTGTCCGGCTTACCCCCAACTCATCACCTATCGTTTTTTCCTTCAGTTCCTCATCCACTGCATATTTTCCGGATAAAATATCCTCCTGAAGTTTATGAAATACTTTCTCACTGAGCGAATGGTTATCTCCCATCCTGTTTTGCCCCCTTGTTATAATATAATCCCCAGCTCCTGACAACACTCTGTAATTTTTACAACCAACTCGTTATCTGTCAGAACCGTTACACGGCCTTCGTCATACTGCTCATCAACCCAGTCTTTCAGTTTGTGAACCAGTTCGGAGTTTTTGTCCAGATGGCGCTCCTGCGGCAGTCTGTAGTAGCTGTTGATCCAGTGTGCGATTCCAGCCAGACCGGAAGTATTGGAAATAGATACCAGTGCCGGTCTCTTCAAGAATTTTTCTGTATCAAAAATATTGTAAATCTCTTCGTTTTTCAGCAGTCCGTCTGCATGGATTCCGGCTCTTGTTACGTTGAAATTCTTGCCGGCAAACGGTGTTCTGCTCGGAAGTGTGTAATCCAGCTCTTTTTCAAAATAATCAACCAGATCTGTGATAACTGTCGTATCCATGCCATCCAGTGTTCCCTTCAGCTGTGCATACTCAAATACCATAGCTTCCAGCGGTGTGTTACCGGTACGCTCTCCGATACCAAACAGAGAACAGTTGACACCGCAGGCACCGTACAGCCATGCTGTGGTAGAGTTTGTAACTGCCTTGTAAAAATCGTTGTGACCATGCCACTCGATCAGTTCAGACGGCACACCAGCATGGGTTGTCAGACCATAAATGATACCAGGTACACTTCGCGGAATAACGGCACCCGGGAAGTTTACGCCATATCCCATGGTATCGCAGGCACGCACTTTAATCGGAATCTTGTACTCATCCATCAGTTTCATCAGCTCCACACAGAATGGAATAACGAAACCATAAATATCAGATCTTGTGATATCTTCTAAGTGGCAACGTGGGCTGATACCTGTCTCCAGGCACTCACGAATGACACTTAAGTAGTGGTTCATGGCCTCACGTCTGGTCATTTTCATTTTATAGAAAATATGATAATCGGAACAACTTACCAGAACACCAGTCTCACGCAGTCCGATGTCTTTTACTAATTCAAAATCCTGCTTGCTCGCACGGATCCAGCTTGTAACTTCCGGGAACTTATATCCACGTTCCATACATTTGTAAACTGCATCACGGTCTTTCTTGCTGTACAGGAAAAATTCACTCTGGCGGATGATTCCTTTCGGTCCGCCCAGTTTGTGCAAATAATCGTAAATAGTTACAATCTGATCCGTAGTGTACGGAGCTCTTGACTGTTGTCCGTCACGAAATGTAGTATCTGTAATCCAGATATCGTCCGGCATGTTGTGCGGTACGATTCGGTCATTGAACGCAATTTTCGGAATCTCTTCATATGGGAACAGATTTCTAAATGTATTTGGTTCATCTACATCCACCAGCTGATAAAAATGCTCTTCCAACTGCAACAGATTATTATGCTTATTCATTACTACTTTACGCATGTTATTCGCTCCTCACCTTATATACATACTCGTATACAATCTATCAGATTGTATGCAATCAATCTCATTGCATACAATAATACATACATGTTTTCACTTTGTCAAGTTAAAGTGTAAAAAAATGAACATATTTTTCGGGATTTTTTCAGGAAACACTGACAAGCCGCATACATACTATGAATTGTAAATAAAAATCTGGAGGCTATCAACATGAGTGATTTAGCTGCTACAAACTGTGGATGCTCTAACGACAACGGATGCGGATGTAACAACATCATCTGGATTATCTTGCTTCTGTGCTGCTGCGGCGGATGTGGTGGAAACGGCAACGGCTCTTTCCTTGGTGGAAATGGCTGCAGTGAAGCAATCTGGATCATCCTGCTTCTGTGCTGCTGTGGTGGATGCGGCGGAAACAACAACGGAAACGGCTGTGGCTGCTTCTAAGTGAAAATTGACTCCAACTACACATCTTGGTACGACGAAAACCGGGGGCTGTGATGCCTCCGGTTCTTTCTGTCTCTTCTTAATATATGAAATCAATTTTAGCTAATACTGTTAGGATTTATTTTTCTGTTTTCTTCCTTCGTGCGGTTGTTCAAAACGTTTGCTCTGCCACTCCATCTCCTTCTGCCGTTCCCTTTCTTCCTTTTTTCGCAGGCAGTCTTCATCTATTTCATAAACACTTTTACCGTCATAGACTAATTTTCCCATATGCTATGTCCTCCATATTTCATCATGGATTCCTTATTATTATATGAAATAAACTTATTTTCGCCCATTTCTATCTTTGTCCTTCTCTTTTATTTTTCCCTTTCCATTGATTACAACATTCTACTCATAATCGCATACTTTTTTCATACATTATAAAAAACATCAGATATGGACGTGATATCTCCTATGAATGAACACGAAAACGAACATACACCACCTGTACTGGATACATTGATTCAAAACAGACCGATTCAGATGCTGAAAGCCATTGTGCCCTATCTTTACGGCCCGCAGCAACGCATGGTCTCCATGATGGTCAGAATGATCGAACTGCAGCGCACCATGCAGTTATTTGATGCATCCCCGGAAATGCAGGCACAGGAATTGCGAATTTGTTCTAATAAATCTCCCACGGAACGTACTCATCAGATTTTAAATGTGCTACGGGAATACTGCACGCCACAGGAGCGGGATCAAATTGATATGATTTTAAATATTCTGGACATTACATCTGTAACAGGCATTTTAAATATGTAGAAGGAGGATTTTTTCATGGATCAGAACTTTTTTTCTCAAAATCCGGCTTTTCAAAATATCTCCCCGGAAAAACTGGCTTTCCTCATGAATTTCATGAATCAGGAAAAACCAAACTCTTCCAGGGATATGATGACTTTTCTTATGAATTTTGTCACAAAGGCAAGAAATCAGAATCTCTCGTTTACCACAGACGAAACCGATTTTATTATCCAGCATCTGCGCCAGGGACTAAATCCCGCGGAACAGCAGCGAATCGACCGAGTGCTGCAGATGCTGCGCAGGAATAATTAAATCCAGTTATAACACCCTTCTATGCACCTCGACTAACTTATTTTTCAAAAGACTGAGCAGAATTGCTACTACTCTGCTCAGTCTCATATTCCAGAAAAAATCGGATAATGGGATAAAACTAAGCCTCATCCAGTTTCTAATACCTTCTTTTTGTATTTCTTGGTAATCTCATGCGTAATCTGTTCACGCGTCTTTTCAACAGATGCCATAGCCCTTAAATTTTTGTAACAGTCGCGTGATAACATCATGTTTTCTACAGCCATAGTCGCTATAACCTGTTCTATCATTTTTTCCTGTTTTTATTGTTTTGTTTGACATAATATATTTCTCCTCATAAAAAAATACCTGCCAACTCTACTTTTCTGCGCCTGTCATGATTTCCTCCAGGGTTCGTGGTGTATAATCCATATAAGACAGCATACATCCCACGTTAAATGCCCTTAAATCTTTATCATATACATGACGGCAGTCATTCTCTTTCATCTGCTTTAAGCACTGCTGATAAAATTGATCTTCTGCGCTTACGTGGGTATGTCCATATAATAAAATCTTTCCCCGTCCCATATTTTTCCAGGAAAAAATCGGATAATGAGATAACACTAATCCGTACTTTTCTTTTCCAACAGAATCATGAATCTCTTTATAATCACAAATTTCCGCAAACAGCTGTTGATAACGATAATCCGATACATCATCATGATTTCCCCTGATCAGCACCTTTCTGCCCTTCAGGCGTGCAACAAATGCGATCAAATCTTCGTTTTTGCCCCGCATGCTCACATCGCCCAAAATATATACATAATCGCCATTCATCACCCGATCATTCCAGTTTTTCAAAATCGTATCATGCATCTGCTGCACCGACTCAAAGGGACGCTGGTCAAAACGGATCGCATTTTCATGAAACAAATGCAGATCGCTGATATAATATTTCATTTTTCTCTAACCTCTTTTCTCACCTAGTGCCTGTTCTACCGTATCGTATCTTTTTGCATTTAACTGTTGAAGCAGGCAGCGGTATGGATCCAGTTCATTGGAAAGTACCATCTGATAAACCGTTGGATTAAATCCGCTGACCAAAGCCACACCAGCCTCATTTTGCTGCAACGGAATCGTATTTTTTCTGGAATAAACATTCCAGAACACCAGACGCGGCATCTGATATCCATTGGATTCATATTCATTGCGGATCTGCTCAAACAGAGACAGCAATCCACCTTTTTCACTTCTTCGCAAAGATCCCAGATATATAACCGCAGAATCAAATTCCATATCTGAAATGATCAAAATATTGCGCAGCATATCCTCCTGCGGCATGTCAAACAACAGTGCTGTTTCCAATATAAGTTTAAAAACAGCCTGAATATCGGTATTGCTGCATTCATCATAGGCACTGCATATCTCCAGTTTATCCCTCAAAGATTCCGCATAAGACAGATCTAGAAGCTTAGGGCGTGCACTGAATGTAATAAACTGATCCGTGACATGCTCCCACCACTTAAATCACAAATTTTGAAGTGGGGGCTTCTTGCTCAATGGCTCTACTGAGCCAAGT